>JAPPDF010000081.1 GCA_028875575.1 Acidobacteriota bacterium | reverse complement strand
GACTCCCCCTCAAGGGGGGAGTGATAGAGTTCTACTGGAAGCCTTGTGCTGGCCTCAATCACTCCCCCCTTGAGGGGGAGTCGGCGAGGCAAACGTGGCGTCCCTTCGACCAGGCCGCAGCATGCAGCCGAGCCGGAGGGGGGCCAACGCGGCGCCCCGAAAGCGAAGCCCGCAGTCGAACCGGTGGGGGGGACGGAATCGGCGAGATCGCCACATAGGAGATCCTGCCCGCAGTCGAACCGGTGGGGGGGCAGTCTCAGAGGTTCGTAAGAGGCCCCTGTTTCACCCTGTATGATCTGCCCGGCAGGGCGGGGGCACCCCTTACCGCAAATTTGATGGGGCGGGGAAGTCGGGTTCGGATTAGAATGCCTGCCTATCCTTGTCAATTACGTCCAACCCAGGGAGAGTCAGTCACCATGACCACTATGGCGTTTCACAAGTCGGCGGAGTGGAAACCCGGCCTCCGCTCCTACTTCGAGTATCGGGATCTCGGCATCGTCGCGGCCACCAAGGGCAAGGTTCTGGCCCACTGCATCCGGGCCACGGAATCCTGCAGCGGACCCGGCGGCCGTCACACCCATGACCTGGAGTTCCAGATGAACTACGTGCTGCGCGGCTGGACCCGGGTCGAGTTCGAGGATATCGGCGAGGTCCGGTTCGAGGCCGGCGACAGTTGGTACCAGCCTCCCAAAATCAAGCACGAGGTGCTGGAGTTCTCCGAGGATTTCGAAGTGATCGAGATCTGCATGCCGGCGGATTTCCCCACGGCAGAGGCGCCCGGCTGATCGGTCGTGCGTGCGGGCCTGCCCGCTTGCCCCACCGACGTTATCAAGGACGGAACCGATGGGAAGACTGGACGGCAAGGTGGCGGCGGTCACCGGCGGCGCTTCCGGCATTGGCGAGGCCACGGTGAGGCTGTTTGTGTCGGAAGGGGCTCGGGTGGTCTTTGCCGACCGGGACGGCGCCACTGGCAGTGACCTCGCCCGGCAGATCCGGGCCGATGGAGGCGAAGTCCTCTTCGTGGAGGCGCGAATGGAGCGTCAGGCCGAAGCCCGGGCCTTCATCCGGCGCACGGTAGAACGCTTCGGGCGGCTGGACATCCTGGTGAACAACGCCGCCATCCGCCTCTACCACACCGTGGAAGACGCCAGCGAGGAAAGCTGGGACACGATCTGGGGCGTTAACGTCAAGGGGTACGCCTTCTGCGCCCAGGCCGCCGTCCCGGAGTTGCGTCGTTCCGGCCAGGGGAGCATAGTCAACATCGCCTCCAACAGCGCGTTTATCGCCAGCTACCACTCGGTTCAGTACGATACCACCAAGGCGGCGGTCACCGGCCTGACGCGGGCCATGGCCCGGGACCATGCCGAGGACGGCATCCGGGTCAACGCCCTGTGCCCGGGGCCCACCATGACCCCCTTTCACCGTCGGCGCGCCGCCGAGGCCGGCAAGACTCTGGAGGCGTTCAGGGAAGAATTCGGGCGGCCCACCATGCTCAAACGGCCGGCCGAGCCGCGGGAGATCGCTGCCTGCGCCTTGTTCCTGGCTTCCGACGAGGCCTCCTTCGTCACCGGCGCCTGCCTCTTTGCCGACGGGGGCGAAAGCGCCACGGGCAGCAACCGCGCCCTGAAACCCTCCGGCTAGTCCGGCACCCCCCGCCCACGTTGACAGCGCCGGAGGCGTCGGGATATGCTGGCGCCCCTTTCATGAATTCTGCGAATTAACGGGGGTCGGTATGATTTGGCAGCGGATGGCGGTTTTCCTGTTGCTGGCCGGCATGGGGCTTGCGCAGTCCTGCCAGGCCGGGGCGCGACAGGATGGAGGGACTCGATATCTTCGCTTCAGCCTGGGCGATCACGAAGCCTACGGCATCCTGGAGGGGGATCGGGTCCGGGAGCTCAAGGGCGACTTGTTCGGAACCTGGGAAAAGACCGAGACCACCCACGCTCTAGCCGACGTCACTATCCTGGTGCCCAGCAGGAATCCCTCCAAGGTGCTGGCACTGGCGGGCAACTACAAGTCCCACCTCGACGAGGACGCCGAGCCGAGCCCCCATCCTCAGCCGTTCATCAAGCTGCCTTCCTCACTGCTGCGTCAGGGCGGGGAGATCGTCCAGCCTTCAGACACCGATCCGGTGCACTACGAAGCCGAGGTGGTGGTCGTTATCGGCAAGCGGGCCCGGAACGTCTCCGAGGAGGCCGCCCTTGACCATGTGCTGGGGATTACCTGCGGCAACGACATCAGCGCCCGGACCTGGCAAAGGGGGGACGTGCAGTGGTGGCGGGCCAAGGGCGCCGACACCTTCAGTCCGACAGGTCCCTACATCCTCTCGGGGGTGGACTACAGCCGGCTCAAGATGGTCCTCAAGCTGAACGGGGAAGTGCGCCAGCAGGCCGGCATCTCCGACATGATTCACGGGATATCCGAGACGGTCAGCTTTATCAGCAGATACGTGACCCTGGAACCCGGGGACCTCATCTTCACCGGCACCCCCGGAACCACCAAGGGAATGCAGCCCGGCGACGTGGTCACGGTGGAAATCGATGGAGTCGGGGTCCTGAAAAACCGGGTGGTCGCAGCCAAGCCCTGAGACGGCTCGCTGGCCCTGAGCCGTCTCTCGGGCCCTCAGCGCGGCAGGTGCGCTCCCCTCGCCGTCACCGCTTCAGCAGTTCCTCAAGCGACAGCTTTTCGAATGTCAGGTCGGCCTGGCTTCCCTCGTAGACGATTCCGATGTGCCGGTCGTCCACCCGGCTGATGCTGGGGTAGCCTCGCCCGCGGCCTTCGTCCAGCAGGATCTGGTGTTCCTCCGGCCAGGTCATGCCCTGGTCGAAGCTGAGCTTCAAGGTGTGATGGTGCCGCCCTTCTTTCGAGTTGGGATTTGCGAAAAGCAGGAGTATCTTCGACTCTCCCTCTTCCCGGTAGTCGAACCGGTACAGGCTTCCGTTGCAGTTGGGTTCCACCAGGGCCTTGCGATTGGTGGGATGCGGCTCCCAGGTTTTCCCCAGGTCCCGGGTAACGTAGACGGCGCGGTAGGGTTCCCTGCGGTCGTTGCGCATGTTCAGCATGATGGACCCGTCGCCGAGCTGGACCGCCTGGGATTCATTGCCGCCGCTGAAGGCGTGGTTGCTCACGGTCCAGGTGGCGCCGTGGTCGCGGCTGTAGGTGATGTTGGCGAACGGGTATCCCGTCCGGTCGCGCCCCTGTGTCGGCATCACCAGGGTACCGTCGGAAAGAGCGATCCCCTGGTTGGGCGCCGGGGCGAAGAGCCACCACTCCGGTTGCTTCAGCTTGCGGGTGAGGTTTCTGGGCTCGGTCCAACTCAAGCCGTCGTCCCTGGAACGGACCCTCATGATCTGGGCGCTCTTGGCGATGTCGAAGCCGGGTTCGGAGCCGTCCTCCACCCACTGGTGCTTGCCCAGCTTGCCCCACATCCACACGGCCCAGACGAAGATTTCTCCGGTCTTGGGATCGACCAGGATGCCAGGGTCGCCGATGCCGTTTTCTTCCTGGGGTCGCCCACCCCATTCGCCCATGTCCATGATCACCCGCTGGGTCCCCCAGGTCCGGCCGCCGTCGGTGCTCCGGCTCAGCCCGACGTCGATGTCTTCCTGCAGGTCCCGCGACTTCCGTCTCCGCAAGTCGTAGACGCACAGCAGCGTTCCCTTGGGAGTGGTGGCCAGAGCGGGGATGCGGTAGGTGTGCACCCCTTCTTCCATGTGCTTGCGCAGAGCCACCCCGATGCGCTTGCTGACCTCGGGAGTCTCGTCCCCGGGTTTCACCGTTCCCGCCGAGGTTTCCACGGCCGTGCAGACCGCGTCCACCCGGTGCCCCAGGTCGGCGTCGGGCTGCAGCCGAACGGAGAGCCAGAAGACGTGTTTCCCCGGCGGGAGTTCCCGGTCGCCCTCAAAGACCAGTTCGGGCCCGGGGCCGGCGGGATCGCCGAAGCGGTCTCCGGCCTGAAGATCCTTCCCGTCGCCCGAATAGAACAACTCGAGCGACTCGATATCCTTGGGATCGTCGGTGCCGCTCAGCCGGAAAGTGAAGGATCGGACGCTGAGGCCGGGTTCTCGAGCTTCGACCGCCAGCCGCATCAGGGAATTGTGCTCATTCCGGATCAGCACCGGATGCACGCGCTGGGAGGCGGTGACCTCCAATTCGGCGGGCGCGGGTCCGCTGCACGCGGCCGCAGTCAGAACTATCGCCAGGCAGGTCCCAAGTCCTGTTCGAACCGGATTGGCCGATTCTGCAAAATCTCTCGCGGTCTTCATTAATCTTCCTTTTTTGGGGCTGTTCCAATGGGGGAAGCTGCTGAACGTATTCTACTCCCTTTGCAGGAGTCTGCGTTTCAGGCGAAAATGGTGAGCCCATGTGCATCTGGAAGCGACTTTTTCTTATCGGAGCGGTTTTGCTGGTTCCGGCGCGCTCGGCGGCGCCGTCTGAACCGACGGTCCTGTCCCGGCAACCCGTGCACCTTTCCGGCACCGCCGAGTTGACCTGGGAGGGCGATCTGTCGGCACGAATGGTGGCCGGGATCGACCGTTTCCTAATGCGCCGACTGGAGGCGGCCCCTGACGGGCGAGCGGCTTTCTGGAACAGAGACTTCTCCTCCGAGGCCGACTACGCCCGGTCGATCGAGGCCAACCGGGAGCGTTTCCGCAAGATCATCGGAGTGGTCGACCGCAGGTCTCCGGCCCGGCTGGAGTTCCTCTCGTCCGAGGGAGGGGCGCCCCTGGCGAAGAGCGATACGGTGACCGTCCGGCAGGTCCGTTGGGACGTAATCCCAGGGCTGAAGGGCGAGGGACTGCTGCTCAGTCCAAGAAACCGGACTCCCATCGCCCGGGTGATTGCGCTGCCGGATGCCGACATTACCCCGCAGCAACTGGTGGGCCTGCAACCGGGAGTTCGGCCCGAGGACAGATTCGCGCTCCGCCTGGCGGAATCCGGCTGCCAGGTGATCGTGCCGGCCCTGGTCGACCGCGGCAGCCGGTTTTCGGGCAACCCGGCTCTCAAGCCCGCCAGGCGCGCCATGACCAACATGACTCACCGGGAATGGCTCTACCGCATGGCCTACCCGCTGGGACGCCACCCCATCGGGTATGAAGTTCAGAAGGTCCTGGCCCTGGTGGACTGGCTGAAGGAGGGGTCCCCGCCGGGAGTCGGGATCGGCGTGGCCGGGCACGGCGAGGGAGGACTGCTTGCTCTCTATGCGGCTGCGGTCGATCCGAGGATCGATGCCTGCCTGGTGAGCGGCTATTTTTCCGCTCGAGAACCGGTCTGGCAGGAGCCGATCTACCGCAACGTCTGGGCCCTGCTGACCGAGTTCGGAGATGCCGAAATCGGGAGCCTGGTGCTGCCGCGCACCCTGGTGATCGAGCACTCGCAATCCCCTCGAGTCGAGGGTCCCCCACCCCCTGTAGAGGGTCGCATGTCCGTGGCCGCTCCCGGCAGGATCGAAACTCCGGCGGCCGAGCTGGTGGTCTCCGAATTCAAGCGGCTCGAGCAGTGGGCGGCGGCCCTTCCCGCCGGAGCCTGGTCCCGGGTCCGGCTGGTGCCCCAGGATCCGCGGGCCGGTTCGGTCTCGGTGGGGTCGGAGGCGGGGCTGCAGGGGTTGCTGGCGCCCCTGGCGGAGGGTGCGGTGGTTGCGGCAGTTCCGGGTGCGGCTCCAAAGCGCATGGGGAATGGGCCCGATCCGGTCGACCGGCAGCAGCGCCTGGTCCGCGACATCCAGGGGAGGCTTCAGCACCTGCTGCGAATCTCGGACCGGCTTCGGGACCAGCGCTATCTGAAGCGGGCCAGCCGGGAGTCGGCCGAGGCCTTCACCCGCGAGGCGACCCGCTGGCGCTCCACCTTCTGGAAGGAGATCCTGGGCAAGATCGAAGACCCCATGGTTGCCGCCAACCCGCGTTCACGCCGGTGGCGGGAGACCGCGAAGTGGACAGGATACGAGGTGGTGCTGGACGTCTGGCGCGATGTCTTCGCCTGGGGTCTCCTGCTGGTCCCCAAGGACCTTCGACCCGGTGAACGCCGCCCGGTGGTGGTGGCTCAGCATGGTCTGGAGGGGCTTCCCGAGGACGTGGTTCGGACGGACGGCGATGGTTTTCGCTACTACCGGGCCTTTGCTGCCCGCCTGGCCGAGGAGGGGTTCATCGTCTTCGCCCCCCACAACCCCTACCGTGGAGGAGACCGCTTCCGGGTGCTGCAGCGCAAGGCCAACCCTCTCAAGCTTTCCATCTTTTCCTTCATCGTGGGCCAGCACCGCCGGATCCTGGACTGGCTGAAGACCCTTCCCTGGGTGGACGGGGAGCGGATCGGCTTCTATGGCCTCAGCTACGGCGGCAAGACCGCCATGCGAGTCCCGGCGGTTCTGGAGGACTACTCCCTCTCCATCTGCTCCGGGGACTTCAACCAGTGGCTCTGGAAAAACGTGACCGTGGATTGGCCCAACAGCTACATGTTTACCGGAGAGTACGAAATGCCGGAATTCGGCCTGGGCACGAGCTTCAACTATGCGGAGATGGCCTACCTGATCTTCCCCCGACCCTTCATGGTGGAGCGCGGGCACCGGGACGCCGTGGGACTGGACGAGTGGGTGGCCCACGAATACGCCAAAGTCCGGCGTCTCTACCGGGAACTGGGCCTGGGCAGCCGCACCGAGATCGAGTGGTTCGAAGGCGAGCACGAGATCCACGGGGAAGGGACCTTCCGCTTTCTGCGCAAACACCTCGAATGGAATCAGCCCCGCTGACGGCTAGTGTGGCGATTTGAAACAAGCGAAAAAAAGAGTGATCCACTAAAGGACACGGAGCAAAACGGATCTGCCGCATGGGCAGGGCTGCGGCCCGGCAAGCCGGCGCGCCCCCCATCGAGGAGCAAGAGTGATGGGAAGCGGCCCACCCGGGAGCGCGGGCGTCCCGCCCGCATGCACTCCCGTTGCGCGCCGCTCAGTTTCCCTGCGATGCGGCACCCGGCCACCCTGCCGGCGGGAACGGGATGGGCTCGGCCGAAGCAGAGTCCTGGAGTCGTTGCCGGTCGACCCGGGTGGAAAGGTTGGCCGAGGCTGTGCCAAGACTTGTGCGGGCGGGACGCCCGCGTTCCCGGGTGGGCTTCATCCCATGACGTCGTCGCGGCATAGGAGGGTCCATCGGTATTTGTGTCTATTGGTGTTCATTCGTGGTTCGTCTTTAGCAACGATCGGCAGTTTCTTGCTCGAATGGTCTGCCCGGCAGGGCAAGGCCGGACTTGCCGGAGGTATTTTGGTCGGTGTTCGGTTTTACGGTTACAATGGTTTCAATAATCCTATCAATCACGGTCGTTTCGATTTGTTCTTGATGAGAGGTATGGAATGAAATCACCCCGCCGAGGCTTCCTGTTTGCAACCCTGCTGGTGGCGCCATCGATCCTGGCCGGCCATCCGGCCCGCGGCGCCACTCCGGTGCTGGACGCCATGAAGGAAGAGCTGCAACGCTCGGTCGAGGCGTTCTCGAAACAGCCGACGCCGCTCTACTTTCTCAGCTACGAGGTCACCGAAAATGTTCGGGTGTCATTGGGGGCGTCCTTTGGTTATTTCTCGGGAAGCTCCCAGGGACGGAACCGACTGGCCGACATCGACCTGAGGGTGGGCAGCTACGATCTCGACAACACCCACACCATCCGTGGACGCTTCGGTCGCAATTCCCAGCGCTTTGGCCGTGGGGGTGTTGCGGTGCCGGTGGATGACGTCCAGGCGCTTCGAAGCATCCTCTGGTACCAGACGGACAAGAAGTACAAGGAGGCGGTCGAGCGGCTGGCAAAGGTCAGGGCCGATGTCAGGATCAAGGTGGAAGAAGAGGATCAGGCGGGGGATTTCACGGCCGAGAAGCCCGAGAAGTCGACGGAAGAGCCGGTTTCGCTCGCGTTGGATCGGGCATTGTGGAAGGACAAGCTGGAAAAATACACGGCGCCTTTTTCCCAATCCGCTCACATCTATTCGGCAGATGCCAGGGTTTCGGCCAACGTGGAGACACGATGGTATGTGAACAGCGAGGGGACCGAGATCCGAACCTCGCAACCCTACTATCGCCTGTTCATTTCCGCTCTTACCAAGGCCGAGGACGGGATGGAGTTGCCGCGCTACGAGTCTTTCTTTTCCTTGACCCCGGACGGGCTTCCCGGCGACGACTCCATCCTGAAGACGGTCGGGGAGATGATTGACGATCTTGAAGCCCTGAGGACCGCCCCTGTCGTCGATCCTTACACCGGCCCCGCCATCCTTTCCGGCAGGGCCAGCGCCGTGTTCTTCCACGAGATTCTCGGCCACCGGGTGGAAGGACATCGCCAGAAGGAGGAGGATGACGCCCAGACCTTCAAGAAGATGGTGAACCGGAAGGTGTTGCCGGAGATCTTCTCGGTCGTCTTCGATCCTACGGTGAGGCGCATCGAGTCGATGGATCTGGTTGGCTCCTATCGCTTTGACAACCAGGGCGTGAAGGCGCGGAGGGTGGCTGTCATCGAGAACGGCGTCCTGAAGAACTTCCTGATGTCCCGGACGCCGGTCGAGGGGTTCTCCCGTTCGAATGGACACGGCCGCAAGCAGGCGGGCTTGGCGCCGGTGGCGCGCCAGTCGAACCTGTTCGTCGAAGTCAGCAAGCCCCACTCCAGCGAAGATCTCAAGAGCCAGTTGATCGACCTGGTGAAGAAGGAGGGCAAGTCCTTTGGGCTCTACTTCGAAGACGTCCAGGGGGGATTCACCTATACTGGGAGAAGGACTCCGAATGCCTTTAACGTCCTGCCGGTCATGGTGTATCGAATCCACTCCGACGGCCGGGAGGAACTGGTGCGCGGCGTGGACCTGATCGGCACCCCCCTGACCACGTTCAGCAAGATTACCGCTGCCGACAATCGCCTGGGAGCCTTCAACGGCATCTGTGGGGCCGAGTCCGGGGGCGTACCGGTGGCCGGCGTCTCCCCGGCGGTGCTGGTTTCACAGATCGAGGTCCAGAAGAAGATGAAATCCCAGGAACGGGCACCCATACTTCCTGCCCCCTGGGAGTAACCGCAGCGTCGGGAGCTGGCGTTCGAGGAGCAATCTCATGAAATGTGTCCACCTCTGTGTCCTCTCGTTCACCCTTCTGTCGACAGGCCCTGCTCTGAAGGCGGAGGAAAGCGTGCTGATGAAGGCCCTGAAGGACGAGTTGGCGAGAACCATGGACCAGTTGCAACTCGAAGGCATGCGGAAACCCTATTACGTCGCCTACTGGGTTCATGAGACGAAGAGCATCGGGATTGCGGCCAGCCTGGGGGGAGTGCTCAACCGCGGAGAAGGCTCTTCCAACCGTTACCTGTCGGTGGAGGTGAGGGTGGGGGATTACGATCTCGACAACACCAATTTCTTCGATCTGTCCGGATTCGAATCCGGATTCGGCTCCATGCGCGGCCTGCCGCTGGCCGACGATTACAAGGAGCTGAGAAGGCAGGTCTGGCTGGCCACCGACAGCGCCTACAAGCAGGCTCTGGATCAATTCGCCAAGAAACGCGCCGTTCTACAGAACAGGACTCGCGTCGAGGAAGTTCCCGACTTCAGCCGGGAGGAGCCTTACCGATACACCGACGACAGCCCCTCCGGCCGACTGCCGGATGCGGCCCGGGTGGAGACGCTGGTGAAGGGGCTTTCAGCCGTCTTCAAGGGCATTGCGGGCGTCTTTACGTCCAACGTCCGGGCCGATCTCCGGCTCGGGACGACCTATTTCGTCAACAGCGAAGGGTCTTCCTTTACCCGGAGGTCGCCGTCCGTCTCCGTTCACGCTCTGGCGGGCACGCGGGCGGTCGATGGGACGGAGCTGGAGGACTTCGTCGCGGCCCATGGTCGCCGGTGGGAGGAGCTGCCGGACCGGACGGACCTGGCGGGACGGATTCGGGGAATGGCGGAACGGCTGGTTCAACTCCGGGAAGCGGAGTTCGTCGACCGCTACAACGGGCCGGTCCTGTTCGAAGGACAGGCGGCGGCGGAACTGGTGAACCAGGTTCTGGTGCCCAGACTTGTCGCCTTGCCGACTCCCGTGACCGACGGACCGCGGTTCCTCCCGTTCGGCGGATTCGGGGCCGGGCCGAAGAACCCGTTCCTGGACAAGCTGGGCGCCAGGGTCCTGCCGAGGTTTCTCAGCATCGTTGACGATCCGACCGTGGAAACCCATGGCCAGGTCCCGCTGCTGGGCGGATACAAGGTGGATAACGAGGGCGTGCCTGCCGGCGAGACCCGGCTGGTGCAGCGGGGGATTCTGAAGACCCTGCTGGCGACCCGCAGTCCGGTTCCGGGCGTGTCGAATAGCACCGGGAATCGGAGGAGCGTGGGCCCGTCCCCCTCCAATCTCTTCGTGGTTCCACGGGGTGGAATGAGCCGGGATGAGATGAGGGAGGAACTGCTTGGCCTGGTCGAGGAACGGGGACTGGACTTCGGGATCGTCGTGCGCCGTCTCGGAAACCCGCAAATGACGCTGTCACGGGAGCGACGGTTCGCGTTCATGCTGCCGGAAGAGAGCGGGAGATCGAACCTCGAGCCGGTGACCCTCGCGTTCAAGATCTTCCCGGACGGCCGGGAGGAGCTGATTCGAAAGGCCGAGCTGCTGGGGATCAGCGAGTCCAGCTTCCGGGACATCGTGGCCGCCTCGGAGACCCTGACCGCCTACCATACGACCTTTCGCCCCCCGCCGAGCTTTTCCTTGTCTTCACTGCTATTCAGGGGTTCGGGTCCGGTGTCGTCCGCGGTGGTATCTCTGGTCGTGCCCCAGCTTCTCTTCGAGGACCTGACCCTGAAAAGACCATCGGGGGATGTCCCTCACCTGCCTCTGATCGCTCAACCTTGAACGGATCTATCCCATGGCCACAAGACGACAGTTTCTCAAGGTCGGCGCCGGAGCCGCCGGGTTGCTTACGGCGGCCCCGACTCCGGGCGCCGGGCGCACGACTCGGAGCAAGACCGGCAAGCCGCGCCTGATCTACAACGACGACGGCAACAGCGTGGTGTTCATCCCCCACCGCTACCCCATGAAGGTGGAGGAGCTCACCGACCTGGTGGACCAGTTCTCGGGAACCCCGGTCGACCGCTACGTCTACTGCCTGGTGCTCCCGCGGGTCTTCCTGCATGACACCAAGGTGGGCGAAAGGGCCTGGGACCTGGCCAAGGGGAAGTACTCCAGCGCCGCCGATTTTCGACGAGGGGAGAACGCCCGCCACCTGGTGGAGCAGGGGAATGACCCGGTGCGGGTGCTGGGCGATCGGGCTCACCAGCGAGGGCTTCAGTATTTTGTTTCGCAGCGCATGAACGATGCCCATTTCGCTTACTCCAGGGAGGGACCGGAGAAGAACTTCTGGACCGGAACCTTCTGGCACCAGCATCCGGAACTGCGGATCGGCGGCAATTCCAAGCACTATTCCAGGCATCTCTTCGACTTCTCCCACAGCCGGATCCACGACTTTCACCTGGCCATCATCGAGGAAACCTGCCAGCGCTATGACATCGAGGGCTTCGAGCTCGACTTTCTGAGGCACCCCTTTTATTTCAAGCCGGAGGAGGCCCGCGGCAAGGCTCCCGTCATGACGGAATTCGTGAGGAAGGTGCGCCGCCGCATGCAGGAAATCGCGCGCGAGAAGGGCAGGGAACTACAGCTTCAGGTGCTGGTGCCGAGGACCCTGGAAGGGGCCCTGCAGATCGGACTGGACGTGCGGGCCTGGGTCGAGGAAGGCCTGGTGGATTCGGTCGTGCCCAAGCACTACATTCGATTCAACATGGAGGTCCCGGTGGAAGAATTCCTGGAGCTGGCCTCCGGCACCTCCATTACGGTGGCGCCCTGCCTGGAGCAGAGAATGGACGTGAGCGACGAGCAGTTCCGGGCGGCGGCGTCCAGGTACTGGCAGGCAGGGGTGGACAGCCTCTACCTCTACAACTTCTTCAACCATCGACCCCACCCCCTCTGCCAGGACGACCGCAGGATCCTGCGCGAGATCGGCGACCCCGAGGGCATCCGGCTGCGGGACAAGCACTACTTCCTGCTGCCCAACGCAAGGCACGACCTTGCCGACATCCCAAGGCAGATTCCCAGGACGCTGGACACCCGGGCCGGCGGCCATTCCGTTTCCCTGATTGTGGGCGATGACCTCCCGGCGGCAGCAGCCTCCGGGCTGGTCAAGGAGGTTGGCCTGAAGTTGGGGGTTCCCCGAATCACCCCGGAAAGCGACGAGTGGGAGGTCCATCTGAACGGAGCGCCCATTCCCCGCGACCGGCATCGCTGCCAGGCCGACCCGGTGGCCTTCGGCGAGCGCTGGATCGAGATCGACCTGACCGAGGGCCCCTACCCCCAGCCCGGCAGCAACGAAGTCCGTTTCTTCCTCAAAAAACGCAATCCCATGGTCACGGCCAAGCTGGAGCTGACCGAGGTCGAGCTCTGGGTCCGCTACCATTGACCGCAGAACCCCCGCTCGATATTATCGCCGCCACCATGAACAGCCAAGACGCCCCCGGGCGGGGAACAGTGGGCCGCCGCCAGTTCCTGCAGGCAGCGGCCATGGTATCGGGCGCTTCCGCGGCCCTGTCGTCCTTGAAGGCTGCGCCACCCGGGTCCGCGGCAGCCTCCTCGGAATCGGGAGAAGCGATCTACCTCACCGACCTGGGGCGTTGCCGGCCGGCGTCGGTGCTTTCCCGCAAACCACGGAGAAATCGCTGGAGACTCCTGGACTACCAGACCGATCGATTGAAAGGGACCATGCTGGTTGCCGGACAGAACACGGCGGCGCCTCCGGTAACTTGTCCCCTGGACCGGAAGGGTTGGCACGCCATCTATTTCGGCATTCGATCCTACGGCTACAACGAGGACAACACCCGGCTGCTGGTGCGCTTGAAGACGGACAGCGCCTTCTCCCTGATATCCCACCGCTCGAATCCGAGCCGGAGGTACCGCGTCGACGACGTCTATTGGAAGGCGGCCGACCTGACGGGCCAGGACATCGTCATGGGGCAATGGACCTCCCGGGTGGTCCCCGATGATCCCGGCTCGGTGGGCAATCCCTCCCACGGAGCCTGGGTGGCCTACATCAAGCTGGTGCCCTTGTCCGAGGAGGCAGTCCGGCGCTTGAAGGAGGAGCGGGAAGGCGGCAAGAACCGGCGGCTCTGGGCCCACAACGATGCCTGGAGCTATCACTACTCCTTTCGACCCGTCAGCGTGGCCGACATCCGGCGTGAGGTCGAGCCCTTTCGCCACACCGATTTCTCCAGGCTGTACTGGGAAGCCGCCTCCGGGGATCGCTGCAACTACTTCACCAGGATCGGGATGATGCCCTCGGACGACTGGATCGAGGATCCCTACCGGGTCGGGGACCGGCTGGCCGCGGAGAGCTGGCGCACCCTGCGGCGGAAGAATATCGATCCCTTTCGGGTGGCCCTGGAGGCTTGCCATGGGGCCGGCCTGGAGTTTCACGCCGCCTACCGGACGGCCGGGTTCCACTTCCCGGTTCCGCACCGGGAGTGGAACAGTCGCGGGTTTTACGATCGCCATCCCGAGTGGCGGGGGGTGGATCGCCGGGGTCGCAATACTCCTCGCCTTTCCTACGCCTACCCGGAAGTCCGGCGGTTCGTGGTCTCCATCCTGCAGGAAGTCGCCGGTTATCCCGTCGACGGAGTCTGTCTTCTCTACAATCGGCGCCCGCCGCTGGTGGAATACGAGCCTCCCGTAGTCGAGGGCTTCAAATCCCGGTACGGAATGGATCCAACCGGGCTGGATCCGAAAGACGCCCGTTGGCTTTCCTACCGCGCCACCTTTCTGACCCGGTTCATGCGGGAGGTCCGCCAGGCCATGGATGAGGCGGCCCGCGAGCAGAACCGGGAAAAGCCGATCCAGGTCACGGCCATCGTGATGAGCAGCCGGGAGGAGAACCTCTACTACGCCATGGACGTGGAAGGCTGGGTTCGGGAGGGACTGGTGGACGCCATCATCCCCTACACCTCAGTGACGGGATTGAACAGCGGCGCCGTTTCCTGGATGGACCCCGGCGACGCTCGGTTCTTTCAGCGGATCACCCGAGGCACCTCCTGCCGGTTGGCGCTCAACCTCATGCCGCGTCAGGTGGATGCGGAGGATTACCGCAAACGGGCTCACGCCCTCTACGAGGCGGGCATCGACCACCTGTTCTTCTGGGACACAAACTCCCGCAACGACTTCAGCACCTCCTGGAACGCCTTGCGGCGCCTGGGCCAACGCGAGGATCTTCAGTCCTGGGTTCGCCAGGGCTCTCCCGGGCTGGAGCGCCCGGGAAGCACTCTCACCAGGCTCGGAGACTGGGATCTTTCCTACATGACCCCGGGTTGACTTATTCTCATCCTGCCCGCGGCCGGATCTCCGTCTCGCGTAGGCGGGCCCAGCGTCCCCATGATCGGCACGGCACGGCTAGGGGCTTTGTCCATTCCCACCGTCACGAGTTGCCGACCCCACCGGATGGTAGCCCGCGGAGGGAACTTCCATCCAAACCACCAGGCTGAAAAGGCCCTTCGCCCTGAGCCGATGCACACCGGACCGAATTTTTCGGCATTTTTCGGACTTGAATATGCGGCATATTTTTGTTAGAGTTGCGGCATATATGTGTTGTGACCAGCCAGTGAACACTTTGACGTTGTCTGGCACTCGTTCGTCACAGACAACGGAAGGAGAATTGCCATGAGAAGCGGCGATCAAATGCTGCAGCAGATTGTTGAGAAGTCCGCCCTGGATGCGGATTTCAGGCAACAGCTTCTCGCTGACCCCAAGACGACCATCAGCGAGGAATTGGGCATCACGATTCCCGATTCGATGAACATCAAGGTCCACGAGAGCGACATGCAGACGGTGCATCTCGCCTTGCCGCCGGATCCGAACATTACCGAGGAACAGCTCGAGGCCGTCTCAGCCGGTCTTTGTTGCTGCTGGTAAGTCCCAATTGCCGTTGAAGGTGCCGGGCTGGATGCGGAATACTCCGAGTCCGCATTCCTGCGTAGCTTGAACTGAACCCCCATCACTCCCGTTGCATTGCGGGGCTGGTGGGGGTTTGTCTTTTACCCGCGTCAGGAAGAGACCGCTGCGGAAAGCACCATGAACACGTAGGCCTTGGCTTTTCGAAGCTGATTTCCGGATATCACGAGCTTGATGTGGTGAATGCCGCGCAGCAGCACAAAACGCCCGGACTTCCCGAAAAGCGTCGTCGGTCTGGAAACCCAGCCGGCCAGCGCCCCGAGCTTTTCCGGAACGACACGGTCCTCATGGCTCAGGGCATCCAGGAAGGGATCCCAGTCGGTCAGGCCGTCGAGCCAGTAGCGTGAGTCCTTTGTATATCGCTGCTTGACAATGAGCGTCAGGCCGAGCGTCGGACCGAGACCTTCTTCCCGCACGTCAAGATTCACCCCGGTCCTAACGATATTCGCACGTTCCTTGAAGCGTGAAATAACGGATTCGACAGCCGGGAGTTGACCGGGCCAACCCGTCTTTTCCAGGTAGGCACATAGTTCCTGCTGGGCCTTGAAGCCCATGATCGCCAGTCGGATTGACCGTGAGCGCGACGGGAATACGCCGAACGAATCCAGGCGGGTATCTCCCGGCTGCGCCCGGTAAGCTCGCTCGACGTTCTCCCGCTCGGCGTCATTCCTCTCCCAACCTACGCAGGAAACGAGAGCGTCAACCACCCTGCCGACATCGTCCACCTGACCACGGCCTCCGACAATCGGGCGTTCGCCGGGCCGCAGGAACATTCCCGGAAGCGGACGTTCAGCCTGCCGGGCCGAGCCGATGTCGTATTCCAGCATCAACTTGCGTCCGACGATGTCGCGCAGAGGGGAGGTCTCGGCATCCGTTTGCCTGAAAAGGCGGGTGATCGCTCTGGCGGTGTCATCGTTCCGGTCGGTCCGTGCGCGCTCGCGGAAGAATGCCGCCGATCGGGTTCCGCCGGCCACTGAAACGCCGAAGTCCGCCTCGGGCCTGCGTACATGCAGCGGCAGCTCGAAACCGAAGGGAAGGGCGCCCAATGCGATCGGAAGATTCCCGGCGCAGTCGAGGATGCGGTCCCACTCCGGATCCCCGATAAGAATCGGCGAGATGCTGTTCCGAAAGTGCCCGAGCAATTCACCCATGGTGTCGCCCTCTTGGGCGAGACGGTCCTGAGTCAATGTGACTGCCTGGTCAATATCCATTTCGTCTGCTCATGCGACTACCGGTGCGGGATTCAAATCGGCTTCAGCGAGAGGTTGCCCGCGGCGGCCCATGGTGACCGGAACGTCGTAGAGGCGCCCGGGCGCGAATCTTGCCCAGAAATGGCGCATGCCCGGAACGATGACTCGCACCACCGGCATGCCGATGTCGGGCCGGGTCTGATCCAGCACCAGGAATTCCATTCCCCTGGCTTCCACCAGCGCGCGGCAATATTCCAGGTCTTCGCGCGTGTCCGTCGTTTCAATCGCCGAATACTGCGAAGCCTGGCGGAGAGGTTCTTCTGCCGAAGGCGCCAGCCAGGAGCAATCAGCCAGTCTAGCGGTCTTCCACCACCAAAGCGCCAGAGGATCGTCGATCATGGGCCGCCCGTCGCCCCTCCCGGGGCGCGGCAGCCAGGTAAGGCACTGGTTCAATTCGCAAATGGCGCGCAGGGCCGCTATGCGCGGGTCGGAGTGGGCGCCGGCGCCGTAGATGATGTCCTCGGTTTGGGCGTCCGGTCTGCGCGAGATCGCAACCAAGGTGGGAATGCCGATATCGGAGGTGACGTCGAGCATCCATAGACTCCGCTCCCAGCGGGCGTAGTAGTCGGAGGCCGATGCCAGGTAATCGTCGTCGAAGCTGACGAGGTCGACCGCCGGCACGCGCAGCCGGTTGTACCACCAGATGGCGAAGGCATCGCGCTCGGCCAGTTCATAGAAGCCCTGCAGGATGGCTTCTTCCAGGGTATTGCCGGCGGCGCAGCCGTTGGAATCGGCGACCAGGTCCGAGGGACCGCGCTCTTCGGCCGGCATGCTGTAGAGCATGGAGGTGGGCAGGTAGCGATGCTGCTGCCGGGTCAGCGACCATACCGGTGTCCAGTCTATGGCGGCGTCGGGATCGAGACGCGCCGGGACGATGTTGTAGGGGTGGCCCTTGGCGTTGATGCTCTCCGCGTTGTCAAGCTGATGGTCGCTGAAGAGCTGGACATCGTTGGGATGGATGGCCTCTTCTCCCCCGGCGAACTGGGCGAGTCGCTTGCGGGTGCGGATCTCGTCTCCATGACGGGCGCCCGAATAGCGCTCCAGCGCCTCGCACAGGGCGCTGACCTCGGATTGCTCTCGTGTGCTGCCCTTGCCGGCGCTCTTGCTGCGCAGACTGCGCCTCAGCGAGCTCAGGCTCCGGCTTCTCATGCCGAGATTGGCGCCGGCCCAGTAGACATGCAGCCAGGGATCGGTCTCATCGGTAGTACGCTTGAGCCAGGTGACGACACCGCTGGTCGGGCTCACCAGGTGGCGGTATTTCGCCAGGGTGACTTCGGGCGCCACCGTGCGCGCGCCGCCGCTGTTGCGATGGGTCTTGGGACTGGATTTCAGACACAGCGGGGCCGGAAGCCGATCCGGCCGGCGCATCCCTTCGTCGCCGCAGGTCGGGCACTGAGGCCGGCGCATGACCCGATGGTGCGAACTTGCGAACGTGCCGACGTTCAACGCGATCGCCTGTCGGTCCATCGGGGCCGCCTCATCCAGCACCAGCCACTTGACAATTTCCGCGGCGATCAAGCCGTACAGCCCTTCAAGAACCGCGGGTTGAGTTGCGAAGGGCTTGAAGGCGGACTCCTCGCCGGCAACGTTGCGCAAAAAATGGTGAACTTCCCGATGGCCGCGCAGGCGGAAAGCCAAGCAGTCCCAGCAGGGTCCTTGTCCGTCGGCGCGAAAGACGGGGCCGAACAGCGCTTCCATGCCACGCGGCCGCACCAGCGTCCAGGGCTTTCCCGCCTCGAGCTGGCGCCGATTCACTTCCCCAAGGCCTGCTCCGAGGTAATCGTCGCAGACAATGACGGTGAGCCCGGGATCGCCGGTCCCCATGCCGGCGCCGCTCGCTTCCAGATGCCGGATGAGGCGGCCGTCGTCACCTTCAACTGCGACGCGCGATTCCACCAACCGTTGTTCGACCCAGCCTGGCGAGGCGCCGAGCGACGACCAGTAGGCCGCCCGGCATCGGTCCATGCCATGGTTGCCGGAGACGACATAGCCCTTGGCAGAGAGCGAAACGATGGCGGCAAGAACATCGGCGGCGGCGTGGGCTCCCTCAAGCGCCGCCACAATCGTGTCTTGCTGGCGCCGGCCGTCGAGCAACGGCAGCAGATCGGAGTACAGCTTGCCGTGCAGAAGGGTATTGAACGATTCGGAAACCAGCAGGGTCTGCTGTACGCCGACAGGGTGGAATTGCAGATGGGGGGTAAGAGCGGGAAGCTCGACCGGACCCAGGTCCGCGGGGGTCGTCTTGACCAATATTCCCTGTCGGGGTTCCGTGTCCGTCCGGACTGGCATCTGGGATTTCCGCGCCGGATCGGCCGGCGCGTTCATGCGCGCGCCTGGAGCCTGTCGATCTCGGCGGCAGCGCGGGACGCGGTTTCGGTGACCAGCGACTCCAGCGCATCGAAATCCTCGTGCCCGCAAGCGTTGGCAACAAGAGACTTGACCTTCGGCCTTGCCCCGGCCAGGTCGAATCCTTTCTCGCCGATGAGGCTGGTGATGCCCTGCAAGTCCCGCCACATGGCCGCGGCTTGAGCCAGCGGCTCGGAGCCGGCGCCCTTGAACACCGCTGCGGCGGTCGGAGCCGGATCGTCGAGACCGGCTCCGTTACTCCTCAACTGCAGGTATCGTGCGGCCCTTTCGACATCCTCCAGCCCGCCGCGCATATGAAGGTATGCGGACACGCCCGGCTCGGCGGGGTCTTCCGAGGGCACTTGCAACCGGGCAATCAGAGACTCGTTGGCGCCGCATTCGGCCAGGGCTTCGCGCCGGGCTTCACCGAAGCGGCGGCCGATTTCGGAATCGCCGCACTCGAACACGCAGCGCGCCCTGCTCAGGACGGGAACCTTGCCGGAAGCAGGACTGCAACTATGCTCGGCCAGTTCGGATAGCGGCAGCGCCAGAAGGGAATTCGAATCGGGCCGCACGGGGGAGAACAGGAGGTTGTCCTTTGCCAGGTCGGTCAGGGCTTGTCGGAAGCGCCGGCACAGACGATCGTTTTCGCCAATCTTCCGTCCGTCGTGGACGAACAGCATGTCGATCGCCACTCCGGGATAGGCTTCCCGGCTGGCAAGATCGCCCAGGAATATGGCAGCCACCCCACCCGCCCGCAACGGCCCGACCTTGTCGACAACATCCGCGACCACGGCGGCAAGCACGGTCGATATGGAAGCCTCGGCAAGATGGGACAGCGCGGTCTTTGCCTCGTCCGGCGACAGGTTTCCCCGCACGAGGTGCATACCGACCTGAAATGCCTTGTCGTTGGACCAGTTTCGCACGATTTCGGCGCTTTCCCCGGCATCGGCCGTCGGCAGTTCGGCGATCAGGTCCTTCATTTCCCGGACACCCATTTCGTGCGTCCAATAAAGCCTGGTAAGCCCGCGCCTGGCAATCGTTTCGTATTCCTGATTCGGTCCGAATCCTTTCGGCAGGTCGAGATCGGTGAACTCCCGGTCCTGCAAGTTGTCGAGAAGTTCCGGATTGCGTTCGATCGATCTGGCGAGTCGCGGGGCGGCGCCGAAGATTTCGACGATTGCCTCGAAGGCGTCGGGACGGGCCGCGGAAATCGGGCTGTCGTAGGCGCTCCAGTCATCGATTTCCGGATAGAAATGCTTGCGCCACTGGTCCACCAACGGATCCATTTTCTCGAACCAGCGCTTCGGCCGCAGCACGATGTTCATCATGTCGGCGTAGGTTCCCGGCAATTCCGGCGATTCATCGGCGCCGCGAACCTGGAGCAGCGGATAGTGGCGGGATGCCACCGCATGGTGATCGGCATGGCGCTGCATGTTGAAGAACATCCAGTTGCTGAACTTCCAGTCGGCGCTCCAGGAATGGCGCGGCATCACCTTTTCCCAGCGGCCGTTGGGAAGTCGGACCCGGCGCAAACCGTAGTGTTGAAAGTAGTTGCTGATCTTCATGGAAAAGACGCAGCTCAGCCCCAGGAAGGCAAAGACCAGCACCGCCAGGATCCCGCTCATCCAGAACACGAGTCCATACCAGAAGGCGACCGCCAGGCCGTAGCGCCAAAAGGGATTGCTGTAGTGCCACCGGGGCAGACGTCGCCGCGCCAGGCGTTGTCGAACGGCTTCCCAGGAATTGGTGAGGTTGCTTACCACTTCCTTGGGGAAATATCTCCAGAAGCTCTCTCCTTTTGGAGCCGATCCCACGTCATGGGGCGTGCCGACCTGGGCATGGTGGATGTAGACATGCTCGGTGGCATATTGCGGATAGGATGCAGAGGCGAGCAGGAATTCGCCGAGCCGCCGTTCCCAGGCGGAACGCCGATGAATCAGTTCGTGACCGACGACGAATACGGCCTGCGCTTCCATGGTCAAGATGATCGCCAGGAGCACGTCTTCCCAGATGGCGAACCGATTGGCGACCAGGATTTGCCAGAGGCCGAAAATGAGGGTCGGTGGCCACAGAAACGCCCAGGTCCAGACCGGCAAGTTGTGCCACAGCAGCCGGCGTTCCGGTGTGTTCCTCGGGTCCATGTTGCGCCCGTCCAGACCCAGTGCGCGATCCAGCGGCCCCGCGACGCTCATGAAGAGAAAGGCCGGCAACAACCACCAGCCGCCATAGATGGCGGCGACAAGAATCAAGGGGAAAATGCCCAGTGGCAGATAGTGCGGGAGGGCGTTGCGAATTGACGGCTCGATGTAGGGTGTGACGTCGGCCTTGTTCGGGCCCAAACCTTTACCCATGGCCGTATCTTGCGGCATGGCAGTGTCTCTGTTGGGCTATCGATTCCCTGGATGGAGGTTCATCTTACCATCGGAAGTCGTAACCTGCGAATCCTTCAGGCTCCCAGGATTTCGACGAGGCGCCCCAGAGCTTCGACGCAAAACGCGGAGGTCACGGATTCAGAGCCATGTCCTATCTGCCCTGCCGCGCCCCACTTCAGCGACTGGTCGCCAAACGCAAGAAGCTCCGGCCAGCTACCGTCGTCACGTTGTGAACCTGTCAACTTCTCCACTTGGCGCCTGGCGTCGATGCTTTCAAGCCCTCCGACATTATGGAGCGCCGACACCGCCTGAGCGGTCTGAAGGATGTTGCCGAATTCTCCCTGCCGGTCGCGCAAGCCCAGGATTCGATCCGCAATAACGGGACGTAGGCGATCGAGGGCAGGCTGCACGCGAACCATGGCGCGGGTGATTGCGTAGTAGATGGCGACCGTGTCGGGGTACCACTTCGACGAGCCTTCCAGGCCATCCTCCGCAATCAAGGACTCCAGCCATCGTTGGGCACGCCTGGTTTCGGGGTGGTCGCCCAGGTAGGCAATGGCATTGGCGTTGACCACGGGGTCGGCTTCGAAGCGAAAGGTCGCCACCACATTGGGTTCGTCTTTCGCCAGCATCCAGGTCTTGAAACGACCCTCCTTGTCGCGATTGGCCAATATCCCCGGAACGTTCCTTCCAAGAAGAATCCAGGGGTGAGTTCCGATCACCAGCGAACAGAGTGTCGTGCTGTCGAGATCCTGGGGTAGATGGCGGTAGTAGCGCCAGAATCCCGGATACTCGATGGTGTTGACAAGATAGGCCCTGGTAGCCGCGCACATGGCTTTGGCCCGCGCTTCATCGCAACTTTTCAGCGCCAGCACGCAGAGAGCCGATACAAACGGAGGTTTTTCGAAATGCCGTGGGACATCGGGGTTGGCTACGTTGTACCGGATGCAGTGCCAGGCTCCATGGTCGTCGATAGTGGATTCCAGGAATGCGAGACCGCGGCGGATGCTCTCTCGGCCTGCTTTCGAGAGTGCCTCGGGTGCAAGGGAATGCACCCCGGCAGCCTGCGGCTTCGGGTCATGGGAACGAATCGGAGGCGCGGGATCGTGCATGGTCTTTTTGAGAAATTCGAGTGAGGCCGCGCCGGTCCTGGCCTCCTCCCGTTCTTCCCGGCTGAGTTTGCCAGGCGGCGGAAGCACCAGGTGGGTTGCGTTATAGGATTCTTCGTGCACGTGAATCTCGTGGTCCGCGGGCAGCGTCACCCCAAATTCCTGCTCGATGGCATCTTTCGGACTTGCGAGCAGGCGTGCTCGAAATTCGTTGTCTTCGCCAGCTCTGGTTTCGAGGAATTCTGCTGCCTCGATGACCTTTTTCATGGATGCCTTCCACTCTGATACTTCGGATCAGGCGATCTGCCTCTTGACCAGCTCCCTGAACACCCCGTCGACCTCCATGAGTTCCTTGAAGGAGCCGTTTTGCACAACCCTTCCAGCCTGCAACACGTAGATGCGGTCAGCCTGTTCCAGCGTGGACAAGCGGTGGGCGATGACGATCCGGGTCGAGGTCAGGGCAGCCAGGTTCTGCATGACCTTGGCCTGGCATTCGTTGTCCAGCCAGTTGGTTGCCTCGTCAAGCAACATGATTCGCGGGGCGCCGATCACCGAGCGGGCGATGGTGACCCGCTGACTCTCGCCGCCTGAAAGGACGGCACCGCTGGTGCCGACCATGGTCATCATGCCCATGGGCATGCTCTTGATCTGTTTTTCGATTTCGGCAAGCCGGACCGCCGACCATACTTCTTCGGTGGCCACTTCCTGGTGGTGACTGACCAGGTTGTCCCAGAGGTCCTGAGGATGGAGTCCGACCGACTGCGGCACCGCGCCGATTTTCCGTCGCACCTGTTTCAGGTTCAGGTGCCTCAGATCACGCCCATCGTAATACACGGCGCCGGCCGATGGCCGGTCGATTCCAAGCGCGAGGCGGAACAGGGTGCTCTTGCCCGCACCCGACTCGCCCGCAATCGCGACGAATTCACCAGGGCCGGCGTGAATGGTGACATCCTCGAGAACCAGAGGACCGTCGGGATCGTAGCGAAGGGAAACGTGGTCGAACAGGATGTCGCCGCCCAGAAATTCGACCGGCTCTCCTTCGACCTCGGTTTCAGGAACCGGGGCGAGCAGCGGACGCATCTGATCGAACGCCGGCAGCATGGCGGCAACGGTACCGAAGGACTCGCCCAGCCGGGCTATGGCGGACTGGAAGGCGATGAATACAATGTAGACGACCAGGAAATCGCCGACCGGGACGCCGCGGCCGTCCCCGGCAGCCACCGCGAAAAGCAGTACCCCACCGGCAAGAAAGGGGAGCGCGGCGCCGAATGCCCGCGAATGTCCCTCCAGTGCGCCGACTTCAATCTCCGCCCGTTTCTGCTCGCGATAATCCCGCGCCCAGATGGCGAAAGCCGACCCTTCCGCGCCATCCACCCGCAGCTTGGCGATTCCGCCTACGATCTGGAACAGCCGGCCGGCTACGCGACGTGTGGCGCTGATCATCCGCCCGTAAGGTGGAATCTGGCGCAACCCAAGGGCCAGGTTGACCAGCAAGGAAGCCAGGCTGAAGATGAGAGCGATGACCCCAAGGGTGGAATCGTAGAAGAAGATCAGGCCGAAAACCGGAAGCAAAAAGATGATCGACAGCAGGCCATCGGCGACGATTTCTCGTATGCCATCGCGAAGATTCTGGAACGTCATTCCCGACATGGCCAGATCGCCGCTTGGGTGGCGGCGCAGAATGCTTGGCGGGAGGCGCATGAGGCGGTCCCAAAAGGCAGCTTCGACCCGCGAGGCCGAGCTCCCCTCGAGCCGCATCATGGCTGTGCTTTGAAGCAGGTGCAGCAGCGCGCCGAGCAGACCGAACCCGGCCAGCGTCACGGCCACGGCATAGAGCGTTCCGGCGCTTCCACCCGCCACGATATGGTTGGCGACAAATCCTAGCGCCAGTGCCGGCAGCAGTTTGATCAGGCCTCCCGGAAGCCCCGCAATCAGCAACCGCGCCATATCCACGGCCGATCCACGCAGAGCCATTCTCAGCAGGTCTGCCGGCTTCGCGCTCCCCGACGGCAATGGCCGATAGAACATCCAGGCTTCCGTCCCCAAAGCTCCGGCGCGATCGGCCGTCATGCGAACGCTGCGCTTGCTGATCGGGTCGATTTCCCGGTAGCGTCCGAACATTCCCGGCAAAAGCGCAACCGGCCGGCCGTCCTCGGCGCGGAAAGCCAGCATGGCGGTGCTGTCGCCGCGCCACCAGGCGCCCTCGGCTCTGAATCTCACCCGCCGGGCGCGTACTCCTGACGCATCGAGAACGTCAACCAGGCCCACCGGAGAGTCGGAAGATCCCGAACGGACTGGAATCCGGAAATCGATTCCCTGGTACCTGCCGATGATTTCCAGGGCATCCGCCAGAGCCGTGTCCTCCACGCGGGCATCACCGTCCATCGGCAGGTCATAAATATTGAACAGCCGCTGCCGGGCGGCTTTTTCGGCCGTGTGGCGGCTGGTTGTGCGCGCGCGTTCGAGATTGGCATTATCGACCACGGCCAATCGCCGGTTGAGGCGTTCCATGCCGAAAGCAACCGAATGAAAGGAGGCGAGCGCCGGCAGCAGCTTGCCTTGCTTGGCCAGTGTTTCAGTCGATTCGCCCGAGAGTGTTGCCTCGTCGAACAAGGTGAGCCAGGCTGTCCGCGTCAGCGGTATCATGGCTTCCCGTGGGCCGCTTGCCTCGGCAAGCTCCGCCCGGTCAACCATGTCCATGAAAAGGCTTGCGCCACTCGGCGGTTCCGACACCCATACCACGCCTCGCCGTGCCGATAACGTACAAGGGCCCAGGGTCTGCGTGAGTCCGGGTTCGGCCAGAGCGGTCGGTCGCGGAAGGCGGACTGCAAAACGCGAAAGGGTGTCGGTCATGGCGGTCAGCCAGGTATCGATCTGTTCCGCCAGTTCTGCCGGATGAACTTCGGACAGCAAGGATGCCGGCAGGCGCTTCAGAAGCGTGCCTGGCGATCCCTTGGCAATCAGGCTGAGCGTGGTGTCGTCGTCGTTGTCTCGCTGGTCCGGTGCGACACCCGGCAGCAACCGGCCCGGTTGGCGGCGCATCAGGTGCTGCGGCGCCGCCTGCTCCACCCCGTCCTTGAACTCGACCAGGAAGAGATTGACGGCGCCTTGATCGATGAACCAGACGCTGTCCGGGTCGTCGAGTTTCAAAGGCAGGTTGCCGGCGCAAGGCACAGTTGTGCCGGAGCGTCCCGCGAGTTCGGCTATTGACCTGTATTCCGGCATCAGCCCGACCTCACCAGCTTGTAATAGGCGCCATCCCGGTCCGCAATCAACTCGTCGTGTGTGCCGCGCTGCACTTCGACACCCTCGTCCAGCACGATGATTTCGTCGCAATCCCGCACGGTGCTCAGACGGTGGGCCACGATCAGGCAGGTGACACCGCGACGCCGCAAGGCCTCGTCGACGTGTTCCTCCGTGGCTGCATCCAGCGCGCTGGTCGCCTCGTCCAGAATGAGCACCGTCGGATGGCCCACCAATGCACGGGCAATTTCCAGCCGCTGCCGCTGGCCGCCGCTGAAATTCACCCCGCCTTCCTCGACCAGGGTCGAATATCCCTGTGGCCTGACCAGGATTTCGTCATGGATGCAGGCATCTCGCGTTGCGTCGACGATGGCCGTATCCGGAACGGCCGGGTTCCAAAGGGTGATGTTGTCGCGCAGGGACGCGGAAAAAAGCACAACTTCCTGATCCACCATGGAAATGGACCGCCGCAGGACTTCCTCGGGAATCTCTTCCCGCGGATGGCCGTCAAACAGGATTTCGCCCGACCAGGGCTGATAGATGCCCGAAACCAGGCGCGCCAGAGTCGACTTGCCGGAACCGCTGGGGCCGACCACGGCAACTCGCTGTCCCGGCTTGATCACCAGGTTGAAGTCCTTGATCAAGGGTGGCCGGCTCTTGTTGAAACCGAAGGAGACGTTTCGCATTTCGAGCTGGCCTGCAAGTTGGAGCCGGCCATTGAAGGTGGGGATTGACGCCGTTTCCGGACTGCGGCGGTTGAAAACGGGGTCTTCAGCCGTCTTGAAGATGTCCTCCAGTCGTTGCAAGTCGGTTTCGAGCGCCCGGCGTTTGTCGGCGAACTCCAAAAATCGCCCCACGGGCGCCAGAAACATCTCGGCCAGGATATAGAACCCAACCAGCATCCCCAGGGTCATGTCCCCGGTCATGACCAGGCTTCCCCCAATGCCCAGGACCGCCGCGCTGCGAAGTGTCGTGATCAGGCCCGGAAGCGCCGTACTGACAGAGCCCAGTTCGGAAACGAGCTGGCGCGCCTGCAGTTCGCGCGCCTGCTGACCGCTCCAGCGAGAGAAGAACCGGTCATCCGATCCGGTCATGCGCAGGTTGTCGGCATGGCTCAACATCTGCATGCCCACGCCAATCAGCAATCCTTGTTCGCGCCTCATCGCCTGGCTTCGAACAGTCCGGAGCCGGTTCAGGAAGTGGGCCAGCAATCCGTGCAGCAGGGCCAGAGACAGCACGATCAGCGCGAGCAGGACATCGTAGGCAAACATCGCGATGAGCAGGACCGCGCTCATGGCCATGTCGATTACGAGCACAAGAAACTGGTCCGTCAGATTTTTCGCGACTCTGTCGGTGGATGAAACTCGATCGGTCAAATCGCCGACCAGCCGGTGTTGAAAAAACTCCACCGGCAACCGCAGCAGCCGTGACATGCCACGATTGAAGCCAATCACGGAAATCCGGATGGCGAGACGCTTCAGGAATCGGTGCTTGAGCAGGGACAGGATGTAAACCAGGATCCCGCCGCCAAGCAACGCTGCCACCAACCCACCCCAGGGCCCGTGGCTTTGCAGAACATCGTCCACGAATACACTGAGAGATGCGGGAACAACCAGCGCCAGCAACGCCAGCATGAGCGCGCAGGCAATCACCCAGGCGAGCACACTCCATGATCCGGCGAGCAAACCGGCCAATTGCCCGAACAAGCCGGGCCGTTCGCCACCGGGTCTGAAATCGGCGCCCCGCTCGAACCGCAGCGCAATGCCGCTGTAGCTCTTGTTGAACTCTTCGGCGAGAACCCTGCGCCGCCCCGTGGACGGGTCGTTGAGATGGAAATGGTCGCCGTCGAACCCTTCGAGGACGACGAAGTGGCTGAATTGCCAGAAGAGGATCAGGGGCAACTGCAGCTTCTTCAGTTGATTGGCGCGAAGGCTGAGTCCGCTGCAGCGGAGCCCATAGTGTTTGGAGGCGCGAAAGATGCTGGCGGCGCTGCTACCGTCGCGGCTCACCTCGCATTTCTCGCGCAGTTCGGTCAGCGGCACCCAGCGACCGAAGTAGGCCAGTACGCTGCCAAGGCAGGCGGCGCCACATTCCGATGCGTGCATCTGCAACAGAATTGGCGTGGTTATCCTTCTTTTGGAGACCTCGGACGCGGCCTTGTTGCTTCGCCTTTTGGAGACCCTCGGCGGCATCCTAATTTCGCCTCATTCGGAAAAGTGCGAAGGGAGATTGCTTGCCGAGTTGGATGACGATCCGGCATTTCCTGTCCGCAAGGGAAGCAATATCAAGGCCTTCATCGAGCGCGATTTCAACGCGGTGCACAGACGCCGGTCCGGCGGATTCAAAGACTGCCAGCCCATCGGACAAGGGTACGGCGGCAATGCCCGCAACCTGTCCATCGAGTGTTTTCGCTTCTCCATCTGCCGCGGGCAGTTTCACCACGGCTTGCATGCCGGCCTCGATCTGCGGCGCCACGTCGCTCCGAACCCAGACCAGCGCCCGCACAGACCGGTTGCCCACTACCGGGTTCTCGCCGGCCTCTACCAGCACACCGTCAACCGCAACGCTACGGGCTACGCTGCCGAAGAATAACCACGCCACCAGGACGAAAAAAGCCAGGCCGACGACGGAGACCAGCAGACGTTCCCGCGGTGTGGAAATCGTCAGCAGCCGGTCGAGCTGTTCGCGCTCTTCCTTGGCTTCGGCAACCGTATTGTGAAATGAGTCAAATGGATTATTGAACACGGCCTTGGGCAGCTACCTCATGCAGAACAAGCACTGACAAGGAAAATCTCATCCGGCTTGGGCGAAAGATTCAGCGAATTATACGCAATCCCGCCGAGCCGAGGTCAAGTGCAAGGACGACGATTGCGGGATTGTGGTAGCTTGTTGTGCCTACAGCACCTTCAGGTATCCCAACACGGGGCCGTCAACCGACATACATGGAAGTCGTGTGGAGTGATACAGCCGGGAAGTAAATCCTTACGGAAGATCGCGGTTGTCGGGCGAGGAACCGCGGGGTGCATGGCGGCTGCCAGCGTGACCCGGCTTCATCCCGACAGCGACCACGAGCTGCACCACATCTACGATTCCCGCATCCCGGTCATCGGAGTGGGTGAAGGCAGTTGGCCGAGCCTGGTTCAGGAATTGCGGCAACTGACCGATCTTCCTCATGAAACCATCCAGCAGCGCCTGAATGGAACTCGCAAGTACGGCGTGGCGTTCGAGGGATGGGGTCGGCGCCATCGAGACTTCACCCACTACTTCACGCCGCAACAG
This sequence comes from Acidobacteriota bacterium, assembly GCA_028875575.1. NCBI lineage: Bacteria > Pseudomonadati > Acidobacteriota > Acidobacteriota bacterium. Next base: position 22,732 of record JAPPDF010000081.1, on the reverse strand, counting down.
GTTTCCTACGCCTACCACCTGTCCGCCGACTCCATGGCGGAGCTGCTGGAGGAAAGCACGCGTGCGCGCCACATCGACGCCAAGGTGCTAGACATCGCCAGGGTGGAGGGCGGCGCCCAAGTGGAATTCGAGGGTCTGGCGCCGGAACGCTACGACCTGGTGTTCGATGCCCGCGGTTTTCCAAGGGAACTGCATCCGGAACAGCATATCGACATCTCCTTCATCCCCACCAATACGGCCGTCATCCGTCGCTGTCCGGCCATCGTCAGGGAAGAGCCGGAGGGGCCGGTTCTGCGGCACACCTATACCCGCGCGGTTGCGCGTCCCCACGGTTGGATATTCGTCATTCCGCTGACGGTACACACATCCTACGGGTACATCTTCAACCGCGACTTGTCCAGCCTTGCCGAAGTCGAATCGGACTTTGACGCCTTCCTTGAAACAGATGACGTAACGGAATTCGAGCAACGCTCCGTCATTCCGTTTCCCAATTTCGTCCATCGTCACATCTACGATGGCACGGTGGCCCGCATCGGCAACGCGGCCACCTTCATGGAACCCCTGGAAGCAACGGCGATCGTTTCAGCGCAGTTCCAGATCGGGATGGTTCTCCAAATGCGGCTCAACCGTTCGGAAGAGTATCTCGAGCGCGACGCTCCGGTGGTCAATCGATTTCTCGTCAACAACATGCTCTGCTACGGCCTGTTCGTCGGCTGGCACTATTCCTGCGGCTCGAAGCACGACAGCCGATTTTGGCGCCACGCCCGCGACCACGCCTGGCCGCGGCACCGAACGGCGGCGGACCCCAAGTTGGTGGATTGCGCCGCGCTTCGCAGATTCGACGACATGATCGAGCTGATGAACCGGCCGGTCATCGACAAATCGGACTGGAATCGGATGTGCGCCGTCCCGCTCACCAGTTACTGTCAGTTGTCACAGGGTCTTGGGTGTTAGTTTTGGTCCCCCTCAACCCTCCTCGACGAATTGAAAGCTGAACAGCTCGGCGTTCTGCAGGAAGAAGTGCAGCTTCAGGAAACTCTCGGCGGGAATCCTGGATTGGCCTTGCCACCGCAGCGGCAAACTCACGCCATCCGCCGCGACGGTCCGGCAGTTCTGGCGTTCGAATCCGGGCAGCACTTTTCCCTGTCCGTCGGCGATGGCCGCCTGCAACCGGCCTCCTGGATGGCATTTCAGGTTGACGACCAGGCTGCCGCCGTTGGGAAAGATGGGCCGGGTCGCCAGAATCCCGGTGCGGGCCGGACCCGCCGCCAGCGAGACGAAGCGGTCCCGCTTCATTTTGGCCAGGCCCAGGGCGTAGTTCACCCCCTCCAGCTTGCCGCTCTCGGCGACCTCCAGCCCCTCGTGGAATCCCACCATCCACCAGTCGTGATGGACATTGGCGCCGCCGTGGTACACGTACAGGTCGTCGCCCACCTCGATCGGCTTGCTGCACACGGTGGCCATGTATGGATACCAGCTTCCCTCGGCCCCCGGAGCCAGCCAGGGCTGTCCCGGACGGATCCGCTTGAAGTCCTTCCCGTTGCGCGAATAAGTCAACTGGACGTCCATGGTGTTGTCGGTGTTGTGGAGGACGTTGAGCAGTCCCAGCCAGTCGTCCCCGATCCGGAACTGCTCCATGCCGTAGAACTCGTCGTCGATGTTGTCGGTTTCGTGGTCGGGCACAACCAGCGGCGTCGGGGTGGACCAGTGGATCATGTCGCTGCTCTCCATCCGGTAAATCCGCCGCCGCCTTTCCTGTCCGAACCGATGGGGATAGCTGGGGGCAATCCAGCCGCCGTCGGTGGGGTTGCGCATGTCCTGGACGACGTTGGAGCCCATGTTGGGGTGGCGTCCGTTCAGACGATAGATGCCCGATTCCGGATCGATGGAAACCGTCACCACGTCGCCTGCAACCGATCCACAATGGCCGTAGCGGACCGGCTCCGAATGGACCTTCCAGTGGATCCCGTCGCTGGAATAAGCGCTGCGAAAGGTCCCGCCGCTCGGGTCTTCGGCTTCCTGGCTGGCCCCGCTTTCGAAAATTGCCTTGTAGCGGCGGGACGGGTCGGTTTCGAGCGTATCCAGCAGAACATAGGCGCAGTGGGCCGGTCCTACCGGCTCGTAGCCGCCGAGCACCACGTTGGTGTTCCGGCCCTTTTCGGTCACGATCCCAAAGTCAGGTTTTTCCCAGGCGATCCCGTCCTCGGATTGGGCGTACAGCACCCGGGAGGGACAGGAACGGTGAAGGTCCAGGCAGAGCTTGCGGTCCGAGGGGCGGACCCAGGAGACGGCCCTGGAGAAATCGTCGATCTGCCAGTCCTCGTACCAGCATTTGAAGAGGCCGTCCTGCGGATCCTGAATCACGTTCCAGGTATTGCAGGTGAAATAGAGCACGTGCTCCCAGGGACGGTCCTTGACCAGGAGGGGGCGATCACCCGCCGGTTGGGGGGAATGGAAGCGCCGCGTCAGATTCTGGGTCTGCTCCAGCAGCAGGTCGTCGAAGAAGAACTGCCGGCGGTTGCCCACGCGAAGGTAGACGCTGTCGGAGATGAGAGAGTTCATGGGCCAGGCCTTTCTTGAAGCACCCCTGTTTCACTCCTTGTGAGCCGCCCCGTCGTATGGGACGGCGGCGCGGTTAGGTGAAAAGTGAAGAGTGGAGAGTGGTCAGTCGAGAGCTTGGGCAACCGAAAAGGGCCTGATGAACTGCCTGCGCTTAATGGAAGGACTGCGCCGAGTTCGACAAGATGCTTTGCGTGCCGATCAAATAGCTCTTCACTCTCCACTCTTCACTAGTCACCCTTCATCCTTCAAACTTCATCCTTCATCCTTCAAACTTCATCCTTCAAACTTCATCCTTCACCCTTCATCCTTCAAACTTCAAACTTCATCCTTCAAACTTCACCCTTCACCCTTCACCCTTCACCCTTCATCCTTCATCCTTCAAACTTCATCCTTCAAACTTCATCCTTCAAACTTCATCCTTCACCCTTCAAACTTCTAACTTCCCCCTTCATCCTGTCCTGGCCGCGGGTCAGCCATTCCAGGTCGAACCTGGCGAAGGTGATCCTTTCGTAGGGGGTCCGGTCGCCTCGCTCGTAGAGGCAGCCTGCCGTCAGGTCGGGCAGCACCGTCAGGCAGGAGTAGGCGGAGGGCCCGGCATGAATCTGCCGGGAGACAGGCCAGGTGCGGCCCTCGTCGTAGCTGAGACGAACCGTCATGTTCCTGCGTTCCAGGGCGGCCGGGTTGGAAAAGAGGAACCGGTCCCTGTCGTGGTCCAGCCGGTTGGTGAAGTTGGAGAGGCTGGCCTGGCAGCGAGGTTCGACCAGAGCCGGATCCAGCGCAACCTCCGACCAGCTCATCCCGCCGTCGCTGCTTCTGCTGATTCTGCGCCGGTTCCCCTCGGTCCCGCGCATGTTCAGCAATAGGGTTCCGTCGCTCAACTCCGCCACCTGGCTCTCGTTGGTGGTCCCGTTGGTATAGGCTTCGCCGCCGATCGTCCAGGACTCTCCATGGTCGTCGCTGAAGACCACGTGAGAGGCGGCGTAGCCGTCCCTTACGAAATATTTGGGGACGATCAGGCGTCCGCTTCGCATTTGCATGCCCTTGCCGGGTCCGGGGGATCCGGAGTTCCACTCCGCTTTCTTGAACATGGGGGTCAAGTCGATCCTGTCCGACCAGGTCAGGCCGTCGTCGGTGCTCTTGATGGCCCAGTACATGAAGGTATCTCCGGACAGTCCCGGCTTGGCCGTGCGGGTGCCGACTCCCACCGGGCAGTAGACGGTGAAGATCCAGATCGTGCCCGTCTGCCGGTCCACCAGCCCGCAGGAATCGGCAGTGGCGCCCTCGCCGACGTCCAGCAACACCCGGAGCGGTCCCCAGGTCCTGCCCTGGTCGGTACTCCGTTTCATGACCAGGTCGATGTTGTTGGGTGGATCTCCCGGCTTTTCCACCCGGGCGTCGCAGAACGCCAGCAGAGTCCCGCTGGTGGAGGTCAGCAGCACCGGGATGCGAAACTGGGAAATGCCGTCCTGACCGGCGACAAACACGTCGGTTTGTTCGAAGAGACCGGTCCGGGATTGGCCGGCGTCCGGCCCGATCGAGCCCGGACCGCAAGTCGGAGTGGCCAGCATTACTGCCGCCAGCAGGTAGTGCGCAAGGCGTGTCTTCACGGGTAAGCTCCTTTCAGGATGCGATCTCTTCTGCCCGGGGACGAGCCGCGTTGTGCGCCATCGGTTCATCAGCCGGTGAATCGAGGGCGTAAAGGGTGGTGGATACCGGTCGATGGTCGACGGCCGAATGGTGATCGGTCTGAAACAGCTTGCGCAATCGGTCGAAGGGCAGGGGCGATTTCCACCCGCTGAAGAGGCGCTTCCGGATTTGGGCGACCTGTTTGCCCGTCAGGGCCGGATGTCGGCGTGGAAGGCGGTCGGGCGGCTGATAGGTGGCCCCCGACAGAATGGAGGTCGGCTTCTCCAGAAAACAGCGCACCCGGTCGAACGAGCGATAGTCGAGGTAGGCCCACTGAAAATCGTCGAACTCCAGGCTGCGCCCCACCTCGGTCCGATCGGGGTCCAGCAGCACCACCGGGCCGGTTTCGACGCGGAAGGTGTCATCCGGATTTCCGTCCGCCCATTTGACCGGGTACTCGATCCGGTAGCCACGTGAAGGATCATCGCCCACGAACTCGCTGACGGCCACCAGGGGACGCCAGGATTGGACGGCTTCGCGAATCTCCTTTCCGGAGCTTAGCAACCTGGCCGGACTGGGCTGAAGGCGCCAACCGCTGGAATGGAACCGATCCACTGCCGGCCGGCTGGGGTTCAGGTTGTAGGAGGAGGTATGGACGCGCCGGATCAACACATGCTTTCCGGAAAATATCATCCAGAAGTCGTAACCCGGATCGAGGTGGGCGGACGGCGGGTCGGTCCTCAGGCCGGTTTGGGTCCGCACGGTCAGAAAGTATTCGTCGGAGCGGCCGCTGGAACGGTCGAAGACCTCGCACCGGCATTCGATCTGGATGCGGACCAGGATCTTTTGGTTCTTGGGGATGTAGTAGCAGAAAGAGCGCGAAAAGTCGGTGGCGGTGGTTTCCGAAGGCGTCGACCGGCGGTTCAGGCAGGCGGCCAGGGGCAGTGAGCTCAGAGACAGAGCGCCGGCCAGCCAGGTCCGGCGGTTGACGGTCTTTGAGGGGATTGACATGGGTCTCCTCTGCCCTGTGCCCAAGATGGCCCCTGTCACACTACGGTGGCCTTGAGGCAATGGATCGGCGGCAGCGAATGGAACAGGCACGTCCAGTCCTCCCCGCCGTCCCGACCCATCCAGAGTTGCCCGGTAGTGGTCCCGAAGTAAACCGCCGGCGAGGCCAGCCGGTCGAAGTCCATGGCATCCCGCAGCACGGTGAAGTAGCTCTCTCTTTCGGGAAGTCCCCGGTTCAGGCGTCTCCAGGAACCGCCTCCGTCCTGGCTGCGCCAGACCGCGGGCGCGCCTCCGGGACAGGTGCGGGTCACGGGTTCCAGCGGCATCACGAAGACGGTCTCGGGGTCGTGGGGATGGATGAGGATCGGCAACCCGAAATCGGAGGGAAGCCCTTCGGCGATTGACCGCCAACTGCGGCCGCGGTCGTCGCTGCGCAACACGCCGATGCCTGGTTGTTCGGGGAAGCCGCCGTGATTCTGAATGTAGAGTCTTTCCGGATTGTCGGGGTGCACGGCGATCTTGTGGACGCACTGGCCGAACTCCGGATAGGGGTCCGGCAGGAATGCCGCTGCGATTCCCTGGTTGGAGGCGTCAAAGGTTTCTCCACCATCCTCGCTCAGATAGTGGCCTCCTGTCGAGATCCCCAGGTGCACTCGGTTCTCCGAGCGGATAATGGTATGCAGGCAGAGACCGCCGCCGCCAGGCTGCCAGTGAGGCGCGTGCCGGTGGTTGCTGATGGCGGAAACCAGCTCCCAGGAGTCTCCGCCATCCCGACTTCGGAAGAGCGCCGCGGGTTCGACTCCCGACAACAGCTCCCCTTCGGCGGCGCCCGCTTCCAGCGCCCACACGTTGGTCAGGGTGCGTCCATCCTCCTTGGAGAAGGCGGGCGACGACCCCGTCTCCCGGAATTTACGGCCCAGGTCACTGGAGACCAGGATCTTCATGCCGAAAAACATGTTGCGGCTGGAGGCATAGATGCGGGGGGCGCCCCGCCTGTCGATCAGGGTGGCATCGACCGGTGCGCCGGCTCCGAACGGCCCGCGCAGGTCAAACCCGCTGTGGTCCTTGGTCGCTTCGGCCACAAAGAGTCCCTTCTTGGTTCCCACCGAGAGAATTACCCGTTCCGGCACGGAGAACCTCCTGAAACCGCGGGTAGAACGGTGAGGATGTCGCCTGGCTGAAGCCGGCTGTCCATTCCGTTCAACTCGTCGATTCGGTCACTGTTGAGGAAGAGGTTGACATGGGGGCGAAGGGCCCCCGACTCCTGGCAAATGGAGCGATACAGCCGGGGATGGCTTGGCTCGAGTTGCCGCAGGGCCGAGCCGACAGTGGCGGCCGATAACGCCAGCTCCGAGGGACACCCGGCATATCTGCAGAGGGCTGCAGAAAGCTGAACGCGGATATGATACGACTTTCCTGAGGCCGCCAACGATTCGTGCTCCTTCCTCTCCCCGGGTGCCCCTGCCCGCTCTGCAAGAATATGTCCGAGGAAATCGCTTTGTCCAGCCCGCATCTCCCGGCCGCCAGGACACGCCGGAGAGATCCGGATGTAAATTGTGTGAGGGTTGTTCATAATCCATTTCGATTCAGGGACTGAGCTGTAGGGTGTCCGACTGCATTTGGCCGTCCATGTGGCATAATCGGCAGGGCTTGGCACCTTTTTGGAACGCCGGACTGGTAGGTGGGCGTTTTGAATCTTCCACTCAGCCGAGCAGGTGATGGATGAGTTTCGCTGTCTCGGAACGCGCTCTCTTGCACCAAAAGCTCTTGACGCACTGCAGGTGTCAGTTTGCAGGAAGCCCTGCACAATCGATCGACCATTGATCTGGACAAATACCCATGAAAACCAATCGCCCTCTCTTCTGGATCGTGCTGGTGCTGCTCTCGCTGAGTTCCCTGGTGGGGGCTTACCGGTATTTTGGGGAGGCTTTCCCTCTCATCACCCTGGATCTTCAGATGGATCGGGCCACCGCCCTGCAGCGGGCCAAGGAGCTGGCCGGTCGCTACCACTGGGGCCCGCAGGATTATGAGCAGGCGGCCTCCTTCGGCTCGAGTTCTCAGGTGCAGAACTTCATCGAGCTCGAGGGCGGGGGCAAGGAGGCTTTCACCAGGGTGATGGCCAGCGACCTCTACTCCGCCTACACCTGGGGAGTCCGACACTTTCGCGAGAAGGAGACCACCGAGAGCCTGATTCGCTTTACCCCGGCCGGAGAGCTGTGGGGGTTTCGCGAGACGCTCCCGGAAGACCAGCCGGGAGCCACGCTCTCGGAAGAGAAGGCCCGACATCTGGCCGAATCCCGGCTGAAGGAGATTCTGGGAATCGAACTTGGGCCCTATGAACTGGTGGAGCACGCCCAGGAAGTGCAGCCGGGAGGGCGAACCGATCATCGGCTGGTCTACGAGCACCGGCGCCGGGATATCGGGGAAGCTCGCTACCGGCTGCGTTTGACGGTGAGCGGGGACCGGTTCACCGAGATCGGGCGCTATATCAAGGTGCCCGAGTCCTTCAACCGGCGCTACCAGGAGATGCGCTCCTCCAACACCACCATCGGGACCGTTGGAGGCGTGGCCATGGTGTTGGTCTATATCCTGGGCGGGTGTCTCATCGGTCTTTTTTTTCTCCTGCGCCGGGGATGGGTGCTGTGGAAACAAGCCCTTTTCTGGGGTCTGCTGGTTGCCTCTCTGCAAGGCCTGGTGGCCCTCAACCAGTTGCCGCTGGCCTGGATGAACTATGACACGGCCTTGTCCCGGCAGGGATTCCTGGCCGACCAGATCGTGGGGGCCCTGGTCCAGTTCGTGGCCCTGGGCATTGTGCTGACTCTCTCCTTCATGGCCGCCGAGTCGCTCTCGCGGAAGGCCTTTCCCCACCATATTCAATTCTGGAAACTGGGATCTCGGGGAGTGGCCAATACGAGGCCGGTCCTGGGATACACGGTGGCGGGATATCTACTGGTGCCGCTCTTCTTCGGGTATGAAGTGGCTCTCTATTTCTTCTCCAACAACGTGCTGGGTTGGTGGTCCCCCTCCAATGCGCTGCTGGAGCCGGATGTGCTGGCGACCTATCTGCCCTGGCTTTCATCCATTGCCATTTCGCTTCAGGCCGGTTTCTGGGAGGAGTGCCTGTTTCGGGCCGTCCCCCTGGCGGGCGCTGCGCTGCTGGGGCGTCGTTTCGGGAAGCCGGCGCTCTGGATCGGAGCCGCCATGGTCCTGCAGGCGCTGATTTTCGGGGCCGGCCACGCGGCCTATCCCACCCAACCCGCCTACGCCCGGGTGGTGGAGTTGATCCTGCCGTCCCTTTTCTTCGGCGCCATCTACCTGAGGTATGGGCTGCTGCCGGCCATCGTGCTCCACTTCGCCTTCGACGTGGTCTGGTTCGCCATTCCGCTGTTCGTGTCCGAGGCGCCCGGCGTCTGGATCGATCAGGTCCTGGTGGTCCTGCTCACCCTGGTTCCCCTGGGCGCCATCGGGTGGGTCAGATGGCGGTCCCGGGAATGGAGCGCTCTGACGCCCGACAAGTTGAACGGAGCCTGGAGTCCCCCTCCGGCCCGAGAGTCCGAGTCCGAGACGGAAGCGCCGCCGGTGGCGAGCGTTCCAGTCCTGTCTCCGGCTCTGCGGTCCGGATTGCTCCTGGGCGGGATTGCCGGGCTGGCGGTCTGGGTCCTGTTGGGGAGATTCCAGACGGACGTGCCCGCGCTGGAGGTGGACCGGGAGCAGGCGGTGACGATCGCCCGGGATGCGCTGGAGGAGAGAGGTGTTCAGATTCCTCCGTCCTGGCGGGAGATGGTCTCCGTCCGGGGGGAGCCGACCCGGTCCGGCCGCTTTGTCTGGCAGACGGCCGGACGGGAGGCCCACGGCCAACTGGCCGGTTCCTACGTGCCCGGGGCGCACTGGAGGATTCGTTATGCCACCTTTGAAGGCAGCGTGGAGGAGCGGGCAGAGGAGTACCGGGTGATTGTGGCCGACCCGGACTCGGTCCCCCGTGTGATCCACAGGCTTCCGGAAGCCCGGGAGGGAGCGGCCCTGTCCGAGGAGGAGGCGCGGTCCAAGGCCCAGGCCGCGGTTTCGGGCCGTTTCGGCCTGGCAACGGGAGATCTCGAGGAGGTTTCGGCCGACCCCTCTCAGCGGCCGGCCCGCAGGGACTGGACCTTTGTCTTTGCCGATCGGACCCAGTCGCTTCCGCAGGGCGAGGCCCGGGTAGCGGTTGTGGTAGCGGGAGACGAAGTGTCCGACGTCTACCGCCTGGTTCACCTGCCCGAGGATTGGGAGCGGGACGAGCGCAGCCGCGGCAATCTTGTCAGGATCCTCGGCATTGTCGGCGGCGGCCTGCTGGTGCTGGGAGCGGTGGTCGGAGCCGTGGTCGCGCTGATCCGGTGGAGCCGGGGGAAGTTTTCGGCTCGGACATTCTTCTGGCTGGCCTCTATCCTGATTCTGCTCCGTCTGATTGTCTTTTTCAATCGATGGCCGGCATTGACCTCGAATCTGACCACGGCCGCGCCACTAAGTCACCAGCTTCTGGCGCTGATTGCGGGCAGCCTCATCGGGATCCTCTTTCTCTCTCTCCTGGTGGCCTTGCTGTTCGGCTGGGTCAAGGCCTCGGGTTTCTGGGGCGATGAACCCACCGGCGCAAAAATCGCGCTGGGGGTGGCAATGGGGGTCGCAGCCAAGGGTCTCGAGGTGCTGGCAACCGCCTTTGCCGCCGCCAAGGCTCCGGCATGGCCTCAGTTCAGAGTGATGGACGACTACCTGCCGGCAATCGGTCCGCTGATGGAAGCGATCATCCAATACCTCACGCTCTTGTGCGTCCTGCTGGTGACGGTCACCCTCGTGGAGGTCCTGACCCGCGGCTGGAGCCGGCGCCGCTACGCCGGCGGCCTGCTGATCCTGCTGGGGCTGGCGGTGCAGGGCGCCGACGTCGAGGGTCTGGGGGAATGGCTGGTCATGGGTTTGCTGTTGGGCGCCGTGCTGCTGGCCGCCTATATCTATCTGCGGACCGAGGCGGGCCTGATCCCTCTGGCGCTGGCTTCCTACCTGGCTCTGGGTCTGATCCAGCAGGCGGTCGACCAACCCTACGGGGGAGCCCTGCTGCACTATGGCCTGGCGGCGGCAGGTCCCTTGGTTGCCGGCTGGCTCTTCTGGCGGCACCTGGGCGAGCGGGTCAAGCAGAGCGTAACCTCGGCACCGCGCTCGGAGCAGCAGGCCTGAGCTGTCTTTTTTCACGAGCCTCTTGCAAGATTCGGCAGCGGGACGTTTGCCGGGAATGGCCACAAAAGGCACAAAAACACAACTTGTGACTTTTGTGCTTAGACAGCATTTTTCACCAAGTCGCACCCGATATTGAAAAAGGCAGTACCTCAGGTTTGCCGGCACGATGACTTGCCTCGCTGCGAATTTTGCAAAAAGCTCATTATTTATCACTCATCCAGCGGCCCGGTGGGAAGTGCGGGTTGACCAACCGGAGGTAATAGATGATCCTGACGACAACTCCCTCGATCGAAGGCAAATCCATCCGCGAGTATCGCGGCATCGTGACCGGTGAGGCCATTCTGGGGGCCAACCTGGTCAAGGATCTCTTTGCCGGGATACGGGACCTGATCGGAGGCCGGTCCGCCGCCTACGAACAGGAAATGGCCAAGGCCAGGGTTATCGCCCTGGGAGAACTGGAGCAGGCCGCACGGGACCTGGGAGCCAATGCCGTGGTGGGAATCGACCTGGACTACGAAGTGCTGGGCGGAAAGGGCAGCATGCTGATGGTGAGCGTCAGCGGCACCGCCGTTGTCATTTTTTGAACCTGGACGAGTATAATTTCGGAAACCTTGTAATGAAACGGCGATCCTTTCTAGAGGCAAGCTTGGCAGGACTGGCGGCTATGGGCTGGGCGGGACGGAAAAAGTACCGCGTCGGCGTGATTGGCCACACCGGCCGCGGCAACTACGGGCACGGGCTCGATACGGTGTGGCGCGTCTTTGACGATACCGAGGTGGTGGCGGTGGCGGACCCGGACGACGAGGGCCGCACCCGGGCCAGGGAGCGCACCGGCGCCCGGCGGGATTACCGCGACTACCGCCGGATGCTGGACCGCGAGAGGCTGGATATCGTGGCCATCGCTCCGCGTTGGCTGGACCAGCGGGCGGCCATGACCACGGCTGCCGCCGAAGCCGGCTGCCACATCTTCCATGAGAAGTCCTTCGCCCCAAGCCTGACCGATGCCGACCGCATGGTGGCGGCCGTGGAGCGGAACCATGTTAAGGTCCAGATGGCCCACCAGATGCGGACCTCTCCCTTTGTGATCCGCGTCAAGGAGATGATTGAAGCCGGCGAGATCGGCATGATCCAGGAGGTGCGGGGACGGGGCAAGGAGGACCGGCGCGCCGGCGGAGAGGACCTGATGGTGCTGGGTTCCCATATCTGCGACATGATGCGCTACTTCCTGGGCGACCCCAAGTGGGTCTTCGCACACGTCTCAGAAGACGGCAAGGAGGTGGGCCGCGGGCAGGCCAGGGAGGCTACCGAACCTGTCGGACCGGTAGCCGGCAATCAGATCGCGGCGGTATTCGGCTTCGCCGGCGGCATCCACTCCTACTTCGGCTCCAAGGCCAGCGATCGAACCGACCGGAAGCGCTTCGGCCTCTGGATTTATGGCAGCAGGGGCGTGATTCACCTGCCGAACGACGTCTATCCGCGGGGCCGGCCTTACATCCTGCGCTCACCGGGTTGGCTGCCCGACGAGACCCACCGCTGGGAGCCCATCGAGGCGAAACCGCCGGCAGCAGGTCGCTTCCGGGCCGACAGCCGCACCCTGGGCAACGCCCTGCTGGTCGCCGACCTGCTGGAGGCCATCGAGCAGGACCGCAAGCCGGCCTGCAGCGAGCAGGATGGGCGTTGGACCATCGAAATGATCACCTCGGTCTACCAGTCGCAGAAGACCGGAGCCAGGGTGGACCTGCCTCTCAAGGATCGCCGCCATCCGCTGAAGACCTGGGGTTAGGAAGGGAGTGAATAGTGATCAGTGGTCAGTTGTCAGTGATCAGCCCCGCCTCCACCCTGCCGTGCCGATCATATGAGAGTGAAACAGGTTTGTTTCAGATGCTGAACGTGACGATTAAATAACTAGCCACTAACCACTGGCCACTATTCACTTTTTACCTAGGCGCGCTGCCGACCCATACGACGGGACGACTCATCGGGGCGAAACAGGGGTGTTTCAGACAAGCTACACCGGCCTGGGGCTCAATTCCCCTCTGGGTTTGACGGAGCGATTAAACACGAAGGGAGGCAGGTATCCCTGGATCATGCAGGAGAGGGCCTCGGTCACGCCCCGGCGAAGGTCCTGGCCCGACTCCACCGAGCTGGATCCCTGGTGGGGTGTGAGCACCACGTTGTCCAGCCTTCTGAGGGGGCTGTCGGCCCCCAGTGGCTCCTCCTCGGTCACATCCAGACCGGCGCCGCCGATCCGCCGTTCCTGCAGCGCCTGGATCAGCGCTGTCTCGTCCACCACGCCGCCCCGGCTGGTATTGACCAGAAACGCCGAGGGCTTCATGAGCTTCAACTCGGGAGCGCCGATGAGGTGCCGGGTCCCGGCGGCTAGAAAGGTGTGCAGGGACACCACGTCCGACTCTCCCAGGACCCGTTCCCGCGAGGTCAGCTCCACGCCGGCTTCAGCAGCCAAGCGGGGATCCACGTAGGGGTCGGTGGCCAGAATGCGCATGCCGAATCCCTGCAACCGGGGGACCATGTGGCGTCCGATGTTGCCGAAACCGACCAGTCCCAGCGTCAGCCGACCGATGCGGCGCAACGGGTGTTCCAGCGGAGGTCGGTCCCAACCGCCAGCCCTCACGTGGCGGTCGAGGATGACCACGCGCCGGGCACAGGACAGCACCAGGGCCGCCGCGTGGTCCGCAACCTCCTCCACGCAGTAGTCGGCCACGTTGAAGACCACGATGCCGCAGTCGGTGGCAGCCTCGACATCGATATTGTCCACTCCGATCCCGTAGCGGCCCACGGCCCAGCAATCGGGCAGGGCCTCCAGGACTCTCCTGGTAATGGGTGTGAACAAGCCCTCGGTCAGGATGATCCGGGCTCCGGCGCAAGCTCGAATGATCTCATCCTCGGTCTGCGCCGACAGCAGAATCAACTCCCCTCCCAGGTCCCCGACAGCTTTTCTCTCCGGGGCATAGAGGCGTTCCTTGTCTTCATCCGGACGGTCGCAGTCCACATTCACCACTCTGAACGGCTGATCTCCCTGTTGACTGGTCATGTTGTTCGCTCCTCGCTACCTGTCGATGATTTCGTCTGACTTGCTCCGCATACGTGTACCCACGCCAAGGGCATTGTACCCGAGCCCCGGGCAATGGGTAGGGTGAATCGGGCCATGTTTCCGGTGACGGACTCTGGTTTGCAGCTTGTTTGCCCCCGCCTGTATGTTCATTCTCCCCACATATACTCGTCTCTAGACCGCTTGCAAAGGCTGTGAACTTAATGCACAATCGAGAGAGGTGAAGTTGTGATTGTGCAGGGTGGACAGTTGGCGATGGGACTGACTTATTCGTCCGATTGCCCCCCTGCCAACAGTGGTTATGGCCGCCTTGAGAATTCTGGTTTGACAAGTTCGGGTCAGGGTGGCCCCAGGAGGCGAATCGTGTTCGGTAGACCGTTTGCAATTCAAGGTTTGGTGCGTGGTGGGAGTGTGGTTGTCCTTGCGGCGGTGCTGCTTGCGGCGGCCATCCCAGCCGGCGGTCAACTATTGACCTCCCGCGTGGATGGCAGGGTGCTGGATCAGACCGGCGCCGTGGTGCCGGGCGTGACGGTGACCTTGACCAACGCCGCCACCAACGTGGCCCGGGAGACCACCACCAACAGCTCAGGTCTCTACGTGTTTCCCAACGTCTCCCAGGGGACCTATAGCGTCGAAGCGGCCGCGGACGGTTTCAAGACGGCCCTGGTCGAAGACGTTCAGGTTGCGCTGGGCGCCCCCGCCAATGTCGACATCGTGGTGGAGGTGGGTGTGGTGACCCAGACGGTGGTGGTGACGGCGGCCGAGACTCAATCCGTGATGAACGAGGTCAACGCCGAAATCAGTACCAACCTCAACCGGGAGCAGGTCAAGGATCTTCCCCTGAACGGGCGCGGCGTGGTCCAGTTGGCGCTTACCCAGGCCGGCGTGACCAGTCCCGGGGGGACGCGCTCGGTCTCCATCAACGGGGGGAGAGGCACCTTCAACAACTTCACCCTGGACGGAATCAACAACCAGGACACCTTCATTCGAACCGACGCCCTCTTCGGAACCATTCCGGTGCAGGAGAGCTTCATCGAGGAGGTGAGCATTACCACCGCCAATGCCGACGTGGACGCCGGCCTGGGAAGCTCCCAGACCCATTTCGTGACCCGGTCCGGAGGCAACGCCTATCACGGCGAGGTCTTCTACTACCACCGCAACGATGCCCTCAACGCCAACAACTACTTCAACAATGCCGCCGGCCTCGACAAGGAACGGACTTTCATACACCAGTTCGGCTTCAACGTGGGCGGTCCCATCCTGAAGGACAAGCTGTTCTTCTTTTTCAACTACGAGGAGGAGCGCAGCCCCGGTACGGCATCGGTGGTCCGCACCGTCCTGACCCCGTCGGCCCGTGCCGGCAATTTCAGCTACGTCAGGCAGGACAACGGCCAGGTTGCCACGGTAAACCTCTTCGAGCTCTCCGGGTTCAGTCCCGACCCGGCCATCGCCTCCCTTGTGGATACGACCCCGCTGCCCAATGACAGCAGCGTGGGCGACGGAAGAAACACTTCCGGCTTTCGCTTCAACAGCATCGACAAGAGCGATGCCGACTGGTTTGTGCTGCGGGGAGACTATGAGATCACCCCCAGCCACTCCTTCACCGGGACCTTCCACCAGTTTCGGCTGGATACCCCCAACTCGGTTTTCAACAGTATCGGCTCCGTCTTTCCGGGTCTGCCGGGCGCCGGGCAAGACTCCAAACGC
This sequence comes from Acidobacteriota bacterium, assembly GCA_028875575.1. Classification (NCBI taxonomy): domain Bacteria; kingdom Pseudomonadati; phylum Acidobacteriota; species Acidobacteriota bacterium. The sequence goes on along the minus strand of JAPPDF010000081.1, from coordinate 7,557 downwards.
CGGCTGGCTTCCTTTGCCCTGAACAGCCTGTTGAAGGCCAACGTCACCAACGAGGCCAGGGTGGGCTACCAGAGTTCGAATCCCCGCTTCTTCACCAATGAGACTTTTCCCCTGGGCTACCGGCTGTCGTTGGGGGGTGGTTTCAGCAATCCCGTCCGGGATTTTATGGCTCAGGGGCGCGACACCCGCAACGTGGACATCATGGACCACATTTCCTGGGTCAAGGGGAACCATACCGTCAAGGTGGGGGGCAGCGTGCGCCTGACCCAGGTGGATCAGTTCAATGACGCCGGCACCGTACCCACCTACACCCTGGGGTTCGGTCCCGGGAACCCCGATCCGCTGGTGCCCGACATTTTTCCCGGAGGGATCGCTTCCGGCGAACTCAGCGCCGCCTCCGGACTCCTGGGAACCCTGGGAGGGTTTGTCGACGGCGCCGATCAGACCTTTAACGCGGCCTCGCCCATTTCGGGCTTCGTCGACGGGGCTTCCAACACCAACCTGCTCAAGCAGAACTTTGTCAACTTCTACATGGGAGACACCTGGCGGATCAGCCGCTGCCTGAGCCTGAACCTCGGCTTCCGCTGGGAGTATCACTCGGTGCCCGACGAGGCCAAGGGACTGGCACTCCTTCCGGTGGGCGGGTGGCAAGCGGTGCTGGATCCGGACGCCGTAGTGGATCTGGCCGGCTCCACCAACGGAAGGCCCTTTTACACCGGCGACGGCAACAACTTCGCACCCAACATCGGGATCGCCTATCAGCCCGGGCCCGGGCACCGGACCGTCATCCGGGCCGGCTACGGCATCAACTACGTGGTCGACAACGGCTTTACCACGGTGCTGAATGCCCTGCGGGGCAACGACGGCCTGAGCCAGTCGGTGTCCCTGTCGGGACTCAGCGGCACGGTCAGCGGCGGCGGGCTGGTTCCCATTCCGGTTCCCGAGTTCCGGATTCCCCGCACCGCCCGGGACGGCATTCTGGCCGATTCCACGGCAGCCCTCTTCACCATCGATCCCGACATGCGCACCCCCTACGTGCAGCAGTGGAACATCGGGGTGCAGCACAGGCTCATGCAGGACACGGCCGTCGAGTTGCGCTACGTGGGCAACCACGGCGTCAAGCTGACCCGGGCCATCGATCTCAACCAGGTGCTGTTGCCCCCGGGCTTCATCGAGGACTTCCGGCGCGCCCAACGCAACCTGGCGGCCAACGGGGATCCCAGGGTGGGCGAGCCGCTGCAGGTCTTTCCGCAACTGGGTCTAGCGGGCTTCCTGCAGGCAGGGTACGTCCAGAACTGGATTCGGAACGGTGAGATCGGCCAGTATATCGGTGGCTTTGTGGCCCCCAACCGCATTTTCTTCCTCAACGGGGAGGGAGGCGAGCGCTTCGGGGCCACCCTGCCCGCCAGCTACTTCCTGCGCAATCCCAACGCCTTCGTGAGCGACGTGGTGGGCAACAACGCCTTCTCCAATTACCACGCCCTCCAAGTCGAGATCAGGCGGCGCTTGCGCTCGGGACTGACGGGCCAGTTCAACTATACCTGGGGGAAGGTGCTGACCAATTTCTCCGGCAGCCAGTCCAACTTCCGGGGGCTCTTCGACAACGCCCAGCCGGAGCTGGAGATCCTGCGTCCCGGCTTCGACATCACCCACACCTTCAACGGCAACTGGGTGTGGGAGATTCCCCTCGGCGCCGGACGCCGGTGGATGAACAGCGGCAGCATCCTGGACACTATCGCCGGCGGCTGGGACCTCAGCGGATTCTTCAGGATGCGGTCAGGAGAGGTGGTCAACATCATCTCCCAAAGAGGAACCATCAATCGCGGCGGTTCCCGTGCGCTGACCAATACCGTGCACCTGGAGGGAATCGATATCAAGGCTCTCCAGACCAAGACCGGGGCCCACCGCCACCCGGACGGCCGGGTGACGCTGTTCGACTCGAGCCTCATTTCCGAGGGCGGCTTCGGCAATCCCAACGTTTTCAAGAATCCGGCCCTTCTGCAGGCGGGAAGTCTGGCCATGTCTCCTGTCAGCGGCCCCTGGTTCACCACGCTGGACGTGGGCCTGCGCAAAAGCGTTGCGCTGCCCTTCACGGAAGAATCGCGGCTGCAGCTTCGAGTGGACGCCTTCAATGTCCTCAATCACACCAACTTCAGCGTGACCAGCACCTCGGGACTAACCGGCCTGGGGGTTGTCAACATGCACAATCCCAACACTACCGACTTCGGCCTGATCAGCTCGGCTTTCTCCGCCCGCACCCTCCAGGTCGGTCTGAAAGTGGAGTTCTAGTCGGCACCCACGAGGGGAGATGAAGAATCACCAATGAACACCAATAAATGGATCGACGAATTGTGCTGGTGTCCATTCGTGGTTCTTCCTTATTGACGATCGGTCGTTTTTTCCGGAACGATTCGCGGGGCAGGGTGGAAGTTCAGTAAAGCACCTACTTGACCGGGGGCGTCCGAATTCCACCCAAGCTTCCGGTCGGCGGCTGAGGCGCAATCCCCTGGACCGCATTTCCACACCGAGAGTGGGTTAACGACCGGCAGATCCTTCCAGCCTGATTGTTTTCAGGAAACAACTCGCGTAGAATACCCGCCGTTATGGACACCGCACCCGGCCAACCCTGGCACAAGAAGCTGCACTGGCGGATCGCGATTGCGATGCTGCTGGGCATCGTTGCCGGTCTGATCGGCGGGGAGACCCTGGCTGACAAGGTGGGCTGGCTGGGCGACCTCTTCATCCGTCTGCTGAAGATGATCATCGTGCCCCTGGTGCTGACCTCAATCATTACGGGTGTGGCTTCGGTCGGGGCAGGGGCCGGCTTGAAGCGTCTGTTCGGGAAAACCCTGGGTTACTACGTAATGACCAGCCTGACCGCCTGCCTGGTGGGCCTGGTGATGGTAAACACCATCCGTCCTGGAGTCGGCGCAGACCTTGTGGATGCCGAGACAAAGAAGATGCCCGATCTCACCGTCATCCAGTCTCCCGTGGACCTGATCCTGGACATCGTGCCCGAGAACATCGTTTCGGCAGCGGCAAAGCCCAATATGCTCTCGATCATCTTCTTCTCGATCGTGGTGGGCATCAGCATCAGCAGTCTCCGGGATCGTTACCGTGAGCCCTTGCTGAACTTTTTCGAGGCAGGCTTCGAAGCCATGATGCGCCTGACCGGCGGAATCATTCGCATCGTGGCTCCTCTGGGAGTGTTCGGCCTGATCGTGCGCCTGGTAGGCACCACGGGCCTGGGGGCCTTCAAGGCTTTGGGTCTTTATGCCCTGATGCTGGTCTGCGGCCTGACGATACACCTGTTGCTCACTTTGCCGCTGGTTCTGCGCTTCCTTGGCGGGATCAATCCGATCGTGCATTTCCGGAACATGGTCGAGCCGATCGTGATGGCCTTTTCCACCAGTTCGTCGGGTGCCACCTTGCCCGTCACCATCAATGCCGTGGAGAACAAGGTCGGGGTGTCTAACCGGGTCAGTTCCTTCGTGCTGCCGATGGGGGCCACCGTCAACATGGACGGCACGGCTCTCTACGAATGCGCAGGGGTGCTCTTTATCGCTCAGGCGATGGGGGTTTCTCTGGGTCTGGAGCAGCAGTTGCTGGTGGTGTTCACGGCGCTGTTGGCCTCCATTGGTGCGGCGGCCGTGCCCTCCGCCGGGCTGGTGGTGATCTTCATTGTTCTGGAGGCCGTCAACCTGAGAGGACCTCAGGTGGAGCTGATCGTGGGCGCCATGCTGGCGGTGGACCGTCCCCTGGACATGTACCGCACCGTGGTCAACGTCTTCAGCGATTCCTGCGGCGCGGCCATCATCGCACGTTCCGAAGGTGAGACAGGAGTGGATGAAGCGGTTGCGCCTGCGTCCTGAACGGCGCTACCGATCCGGGTTCGCAGCCGGCGCCGTTCCTGAGATGGCCCTGGAAAAACGTGGCGATCCCGGGTGAGTTCATGTAGAGTCATTAGTTTAGCGGTCATTCTGACGTTCCTTGAAGACTAGCGAGGCGCTATGCAGAAAGGGAATAGCTCTGGAATGGAATCCCAGTCCTTGTCGTCGAAGTCCGACCCGTTGAATCCCGGGCCGCCTGTCCAATCGTCTCCCGCAATTCCGGCTGCGGCAAGATCCGCCCGTGGAGGCGCCGGTAGAACCGCGGCCATCGGAAAATCGCTGGTGCTTACCGGAACCCTTGCCGGCCAGGAAGATGTCTTTATTGACGGCACCGTGGAAGGGACCATCGAGTTGCCGGAAAGCGACCTGACCATCGGTCCCAACGGAAACGTGAAAGCCAACATCAAGGCCAGGAAGATCACGGTGTTCGGGCGGGTTACCGGGAAAATGTTTCCCTCGGAGAGGATCGAGCTTCTCAAGACCGCCACAGTCAGGGGTACGGTAAAGACACCCCGAATTGTGGTTGAGGAGGGAGCGGTCATTCATGGAAAGATCGAGTCCCTCGGACAAGACATGAACTTCCCGGCGGCCAAGAAAACCAAACCCCTGATCATTCGACAGGAAAGCCGCGGTTGAATCCGGAAGGTGCCGTCAAATGAGGACAGCCAACATAGGAGAATCCCTCAGATTCGAGGGCACTCTGAGTGGACTCGAAGACGTTATTGTTGACGGGGAAGTGAAGGGAACCATCCGGCTTCCGGAATACAGCTTGACCGTCGGCCCCAACGGAAGAATCATTGCCGACATCGAAGCCAGGAACCTGACGGTTCTTGGTCACATCACAGGGAATATAGTCTGCCTTGAGCGCATGAGGCTTTGCGATACCGGCTCGATCGATGGCGACGTGAGGACGCCGCGGATCCTCATTGAGGACGGAGCCGTCGTCCGTGGCAGGATCGACGTAGCCAAGACGCCACCGGCATCCGAGGTCGTGCCGCAGTCCAAGTCTGCTTCTCTTTCCACACCAGCCGTGCACTCCCCGGATTCCTGAGGATGTTGCCGGAGGCTTCCGCCATTTCCTCCCTGTGGCGGTTGAGATTCTCAAGAGCAGCCCGGAAAAACGTAAACCCTACCACACGGGGATGTTTCGGCCAACGGCAAGGTCTCAGAAGTCGCAAAAAGGCCCGCCAAAGCCCTGCAATTACTACCTCTCCCGAGAGCAGCACAAGCCGTGCCGGCCTATGGATCCGGAAATGATCCCGGCGATGAAATGAGCCCATCTGGATTCCGGAAAATTGGTTGAATAGCTCTGGATGGGACTACCTAGCCCGGGCCCACCGGTTCTGGGCAAACTAGGCGACTTGGTCCGGCGACTATGGATATGGTTTGCCCATACGTTTCAATATTGCTAGTATGGTTTTCATGAAGACGACGATTGATATCCATGACGAGTTGCTGACACGCGCCAAACAGCACGCTAGGAAAAAAGGGTGTTCGTTGCGTTCCGTGGTGGAGGAGGGTCTCCGTCAACTGCTCTCCCTGCCAGAATCACGGAACCGGTACCGGTTGCCGGATCTGAGCACTGGGAATCCGGAGGCTGCCGACCCGCTGGAGGCCTATTCGTGGCAGGACCTGCGTGGAATGATTTACGGAGAGCCGGAGAGACATTGATTGCGGTCGATACGAACTTGCTGGTCTATGCCCACCGCAGGGAGTCACGATTGCACAAGGCAGCTCGTGAGGTCTTGCGGGAGTTGGCTGAAGGAGACAGGGTTTGGGCCATTCCCTGGCCTTGCTGCTACGAGTTTCTAAGCGTCGTGACCAATCACCGAATCTGGAGGGAGGCAGCCACTCCGCCGCTACTTGCCTGGCAGCAGCTCGAAGCCTGGACGGCGTCGCCAGGCAATCGGCTTCTCGGTGAGACAGACGATTTCTTGGAGATTCTGGGTGTCCTGGTTCAGCGGTCGCGAGTACGGGGAGCCATCGTGCACGACGCTCGGATTGCGGCGATCTGTCTCGCCCACGGCGTTGAATTCCTGCTCACCCGAGACCGCGACTTTTCCTTATTTCCCGAACTCAACCGGAGGGATCCGTTCCATGACCGGCGTCCGGCTCTGTAAATTCAGCTTTTGAGTGAGAGCGCCTCGGCCTCGCCGCTTCACGAGCTGCTCCGACCTAACTTTTTCAATTCTGGCTTCGATTCCCCTCAGTTGATCCTAGTGTCCCTTCGCGGGATCCTCTTGTTCCTCTTTTTCTTTCCTGTCCTACCAATTCCATCCTCGCCACCAGCGCGGTCCTGGCCAGTTCAAGATCAGAAGAATCGCATTGTGTAGGTCACCCGGATGCCACGCCCAATCTCGGGAGCCAGATCCTTGATGAATGAGGAATGGTTCCGGTAGAGCCGGTCGCTCAGGTTGAAGACCTTGAACGAGAACTGATGGGCCAGGTGCGGCTGGGCGAAGGTGTAAGAGGCCTTCAGGTTCATCACGGCGTATCCCGGTGTGCGGGTCTCTCCGGTAAAGGTCTGGTGCTGCTGAGCGGCCATGATCAGTTCCGGCGCGACCCGAAATCCCCGGTGGTTGAAGTCGAACCCGAGCTTGCCTCGAAGCGGAGGAATTCTCGGCAGCGGTGTGCCCAGGTCGGTCTCCTGGGCATCCACGTAATCCATGCCGAGGTTGAGCCAGAGCTTGGGATTCAGGTTGATGTCGAGGTTGGCTTCCGTTCCCAGGAAGCGGGCATTGAGCTGGGTGAATTCGATCACCGGTAACCCACCTGCGACTGTCCCGGGTGCAAAGGGAAAGATGAAGTTGTCGAAGTTGTAGTAGAAGAGGTTGAGTTCTCCTCTCAGACTCCGACTGTTGTGGCGCAGGGACATTTCGATGCCGTCACCCGTTTCCGGGCGAAGGGTCGGGTCGCCTATCTCGAAGGACAGCGTCCCCGCGTGGGGGCCGTAGTTGTAGAGTTCCTCCAGGGAGGGAGCCCGGAAGGAGTGGGAGTAGTTGACGACCAGCGATCCTCCACTCCAGGTGTCCACCTGCAGGCCGGCTGACGCCGATGCTCCGGTCAAGGTGCGATTGACGGCCTCGGGGACTTCCTCGCCTTCTTCGGCCCCGTGATCGTGCTCGTCATGGCCGTGACCGTCCTCTTCGTCTGCATGATCTCCCCCGAGGTCGGTAAGACCCGGCCGGTAGCGCTGGGTCTCCACTCGGCCGCCAAACTGGAACCTGGTGGTCTCGAAGTCCAATTCCTCCAGGGCAAAAAGGGCGAATCCGGTCTGATCGATGGGGGGTGACAGCGCTTCTTCCCCGACTGCCGAGTATTCTCGATCCAGTCCCCAGAAGCCGAAGCGACCGCTCAACGGTCCAACCTTTTTCTGCTCGAAGACTCCCCGGTAGACGAATTCCTGCTGGTCGAAGGTTGTGCCGACATGCTGTGCCCCGCTCTCGAAGAACTCGATCTCCTTGTGATTCCAGTCGGTCAGGTTCAGTTTCAGAACGAATTCGTCAACGGCCTTCCCCAGGTCGCGCAATCCCCCGGTAAAGCGGAAATTCCGGCGCCGTGAGTCGAGAAGGATGCGTTCAATCTCGTCCTCGCCGTGTCCGTGCTCGTCTTCTTCCTCGTCGTGATCCTCATCCTCGTCGTGGTCGTGATCCTCGTCCTCGTCGTG